>JAUVVP010000366.1 GCA_030604585.1 Planctomycetota bacterium
ACGGGTGTGTTGAATTTTGGAGAATGCCGGGCGGCCGTTCCGGGGCCGATGCGCCAAGTCCTTTCAGGAGGGCAGGTTAGGGATACCCGTCAGGGGCCGGGCCGGGCGGCACGAGCTTTGCAGTTTGGTCCTGCCTCGCCGAGGGCGGACCTCTGGCAGCCGAACGGGGGGCGTATGGAAAGGACCACGAAGATGACTGGCCGCTACGTAGTCGCCGCAGCGCTGTTGGCTTTGGTGCTTCCGTTGACGGTGGGCTGCGCCTCCGGGCGGGCGATCGAGATCAACGGACGGCTGACCTCGCTGGAACTGGTCAGCAAGAGGCCGCCGGATGCCACCTACACGGTTGACCCGCCGGACAGCATCCGCGTGGAGTTCGTCAACGATCCGGCCCTGAGCCGCGAGGTGCAGGTGCGCTCGGACGGGACGGTGACGCTGACGCACCTGGAGGACGTGGAGGTGGTGGGTCTGACGACGGTGCAGATACGGCGCAAGCTGGAGGAGCTGTATTCTAAGTATTACCGGGAGCCGAGGATACTGGTGACGGTGACGGCCTATCGCAGCAAGCACATCTACGTCTACGGGGAGGTAGGGCGGGAGGGGCAGGTTCCCTACACGGGGACGCAGACGGTTGCCGACGTCATAGGTGCGGTGGGGGGGGTGACGCGGCGTGCGGCGACGGGCCGGGTGCGGGTGGTGCGGGGCGACCCTGAGCAGCCGGAGACCTTCCGCGTGGACCTGAAGAAGCTGATCCTGGCAGGGGACGTGCGTCAGGACGTCTCTCTTGCCGAGAACGACGTGGTGTATGTGCCTCCGACGCGTCTGGCGTGGGTGGGCTACCAGATGGACGCCCTGCTGTTCCCGTTCCGCGGCGCGCTGGGCGCCCTGGGGACGGCGCGCGCCGTCAGCGACAGCGATTGACGGCTGAGCCGGAAGTAGCGGCCAGAGGGGAGTCTTGCCGGCGATGTACTTAGAGCATTTCGGGCTCAGGGAACACCCTTTCACGACCGCACCGGACCCGCGCTATTACTATCCGAGCGCCAAGCACCGGGAAGCGCTCGCATGCCTTCTGTACACCGTCGAGCAGCGCAAGGGCTTCGCGCTGATAACGGGCGAGGTGGGGGCCGGCAAGACCATGCTGTGCAGGGCGGCTCTGAACAGGCTCGGGGACGAGGTGGAGACCGCCCTCATAGTGCACACACTGCTGAGCCCGATGGAGTTCTTCGAGGCCGTCTGCACGGAGTTCAGGCTGCCGGCAGAGGGCCGGACGAAGGTCGAGCTGATCAACGCTCTGCGGGCCTACGTTACCGACCGTCACCAGCGCGGGTGCACAACGGTGCTGCTTCTGGACGAGGCCCAGGACCTGTCACTGGAGCTGCTGGAGGAGGTGCGGCTCCTGGGCAACCTGGAGACTGACGCAGCTAAGCTGCTGCAGATCATCCTGGTGGGTCAACCGGAGCTGCGCCGCCTGATCGGGACCCGCCGGCTTCGCGCCCTTGACCAGCGCATCGGGGTGAAGTTCCACCTCGGCCCGCTCTCGCTTAAGGATGTCAACGCCTACATAGATCATCGTCTGCGGGTGGCGGGCGGCGAGGGTGGGATGTTCTCGCCCGAGGCGAAGCTCGAGCTCTACCGCGCCTCCGGCGGAGTGCCCCGCGTGGTGAACATCATCTGCGACCAGGCCCTGCTTCAGGCCTACATCAACGACGAGCGCACCGTGAGCCTGCGCACGGTGGAGCACGTGGTCTCCGAGATGCAAGGCTACTATATGGACGGTAGGGCAGAGCCGGACGCAGGATCACATCCGTCGCTCCAGGCCGGCTCGGGGACTGGGCCTGAGGTCGTGCCGCCCGAGGCTCGGAGTGATCCGATGCCCCGGGCCTCAGGCGCCGGGCCGCGGGCGCGCACTCCGTTGATAGCGCAGCGCCGGGCGCCGGCGCTCAGGTTGGTGCAGCGCGAGAACGGCAAGCCGGATCGGGCCGCCGGCCGGGCGGCCGGAGGCAGCTTGCAGCGGCCGCTCAGGGCCCCTCTGGCCCCGGACACAGGGGAAGAGCAGATCAGCGCAGAGGCGGGCCCGCAGGAGCCGCACCCCGGGACGGCGGCTGTGCCCCGGTTCCCCAGCGTGGACGAACTGTGCGGGGCCATTGGAGGCGGCCGGATCGAGGTGGAATACATGCCGCGGCGGGGGAGTCACGAACTGGCCCGCTACCTTTATGACGGCCTTAGCGTGGCCGTCAGGCTCGTGCGCGCCGGCACGGGGAACTACACCGTTCTCACTGTGGAGGTGGGCCTTGCCGACCTGCAAGGCGCGCGGGGGGGGATCGGCAC
This sequence comes from Planctomycetota bacterium, assembly GCA_030604585.1. Lineage (GTDB taxonomy): Bacteria > Planctomycetota > Brocadiia > SM23-32 > SM23-32 > JAUVVP01. Next base: position 2,326 of record JAUVVP010000366.1, read on the forward strand.
CCTGACCGCCGAATTGGGCTACGTGAAGGCCGCCGACCATGCCTACGTGCGCCTCAACCGCCAGTCGGTCTGCACGCTGAAGGTCGGCCGGGGCAGGACGCACATCGCCTGCCGGGCCTGGGGAGCGAGGTCCGAGGGCGCGGTTGCCTACCATGTCCAGACCCTCCACAAGGACCTCCGCAGATTGGCGGACGGCCGCACAACCGTGCAGCCCGCCGATCCCCGGTGACGGGACGTGCAACGGTCTGCCGCCGCTTTCCTTCGACGCCTGCTTGCGCGATGAACTCCACTTGCCGGCTGTAGCCTTCCCGGCGAACCGAGGTCCGGACGCCGCCCTTGCAGACGCGCCTGCACGGAGCTATAGTACGGTGAGATCGTGCCCGCCAGTGTTTTTCGCGTCGGCAGCCGCCCGGACGGCGCAGTCCGATCTCTGACGCTTTCCACGCTGCGGAGCGGGGGTCTTCAGGTGTCGCGCGACCCATCCACAGGACCGGGACCCGCAGGAGGCGGCATCGTGCGTGTCGCGGCCATCTTCCTGGTCGCGGGCGCCTGCGGCTGGTTCGTTATGCAAATGGAGATCCTCGGCTCCCGAGTGCTGGTTCCGTATTTCGGCAGCGAGGTCTACGTAGTGATGGGGAGCGTGATCGGGGTCTTCCTGCTGAGCCTTTCGGGGGGTTACTTGCTGGGCGGATGGCTCTCCAGCAGACCCAACAGCAAACGGGCGCTGGGCATCAGCCTGATAGGGGCCGGCGCATGGTTTTGCGTTATCCCTTTTCTCATCAGGCCCGTCTGCGACGGGATACTCGACATCGGGTTGGACGAGAGGTGGGGTTCGCTTGTGGCGGCTCTTGTGTTGTTCGGTCCGCCGACCGTTCTGCTCGGGACGGTTTCTCCGACCGCTGTTCGGTGGCTGACGACACGGGCGGGCGATTCGGGGCTGAACGCGGGGCTGGTGTTCGCCTTCTCCACGATGGCCAGTTTCGCCGGCTGCCTGGTGACCGCCTTTTATCTTGTGCTTCTTTCCGTGCGGCGCACGATCTGGGCCTCGGGAGCGCTGCTTCTGATCCTGGGGGGAACGGTCCTCCTGCACTGGGCGCTGGCAGGCCGGTGTCCGCCGATTGCGAGCACCGCCGGGAGGGGGCAGGCGGC
>JAUVVP010000106.1 GCA_030604585.1 Planctomycetota bacterium
GCCTGTATCCGGATTTAATCCTGTTCGTTGATAGTTGCTCGTTGTCAGTTGATAGTTGCTCGTTGTTAGTTGTTAGTCAACGGCAGTGTCTTGAGCCTCGCATCGGCTCGTCCGATCAGTCTGCGAGCCCCCCGAGGATTAAACCGGGACTGGCATCCTTCCTTGCGACGAAGGAGCAAGAAGGTGCCTGTATCCGGATTTAATCCGACCGCCCCACGAGCGCCCCCAAGGAGGGGGCCGGCACTAACGTGCCCATTCGTTGATAGTTGCTCGTTGTTAGTTGTTAGTTGGTCGTCGGAGACCATTCCGCAGCTTGGCGCCGCGAGAATCCGCAATCCGCAATCTGCATTCCGCAATCCGAAGCGCCCCCTGTCGGCGTCCGTTGCGACCATGCCCTTGCCAGGGCGTTTGACACCGCCCGCGCCATGTGGCAGAACTATCCCCTCGGTCGGCAGGCCGGCGATGCCTGCCCAGAGGACTGAGAGTGGCGGCAACGGAGGAGAACGGCAATGGATGCAAAGCCTTTTCGGTACTGTCTGAACACCAGCACCATCAAGGGGCAGCGGCTCTCGCTGGTTGAGGAACTGGAGCTGGTGGCGGAGGCCGGCTACGACGGCCTCGAGCCGTGGATCAGGGAGCTGGACGAGTACGTTGCCTCGGATGGCTGCCTGAAGGACCTGGGCGAGCGCGCCCGGGACCTGGGGCTTACGCTTGAGAACGCCATCGGCTTCTTCGAATGGGTGGTGGACGACGAGGCGCTGCGTGCGAAGGGCCTCGAAGAGGCCCGGCGCAACATGGACATGTGCGCGCAGATCGGCTGCGCGCGGCTGGCGGCGCCGCCGTTCGGGGCGACCGACGTGGAGGACCTGGACCTGAGGAGGGCGGCGGAGCGCTACCGCGAGCTGCTGGAGATCGGCGAGGGATACGGCGTGACGCCGATGGCCGAGTTCTGGGGCATGTCGAAGAGCCTGAGCCGGCTCAGCGAGGCCGTCTTCGTGGCGATGGACAGCGGCCGCCGCGATGCGTGCATTCTTGCCGACGTCTTCCACATGCACAAGGCCGGCAGTCCCTACGAAGGGCTGCGGCTGCTCGGGCCGCAGACGATGGGACTCCTGCACGTCAACGACTTCCCGGGCGGCCTGGCGCGCGAGGAGGTCACCGACGCCGACCGCGTCTATCCCGGCGACGGCGCAGCGCCCCTGAAGCGGATCTTCCGGGACGTATACGACGCGGGCTTCCGCGGGCCGGTCTCGCTGGAGCTGTTCAATGAGGGCTATTGGCGGCAGGACGCCCTGACGGTGGCGCGCACGGGGCTGGCGAAGACGAAGGCCATCGTTGAGGGGGCGGCCTCGGAAGCCTGAAGCGCGAGGAGTTCACTCGCTCCGGCCGGCGCCCTTACGCGGTGTGCACAACTGTAGGGGCAGCAGGGACAGCGCCATGGCGCCCGCGGTGAAGTAGAAAAGCAGTGCATGCCCCCACCTGTCCATGATCCATCCCCCGGCGGGCGCGGCGACCATGGCGATCGGCGTCAATACCGCCATGGCCAGCGTGGAGTAGCCGACGCGCCGGCCGCGCGGATAGATGCGCAGCGCGAACGCGGTGGCGGAGACCCCTTCGGCGGAGCGCCCGACGCTGCCCAGAAAGACCGCTGCAATGTAAAGCGACCATGCGCCCGCCGGCGCGAAGGCCGCCAGCAGAGCCGACGCGGCCCCCAGCAGGGCCCCGAGTTGGATCAGGCGCCGGTGCCCGATCCGCTCGGCAAGGAACGGCGCGGCGAGCGTGCCGACAATGGTCGCCAGCCGACGCACCACGATGAAGCAGCCCACCACGAGCGCCTCATTCATGCCGTGATAGACGGACGACAACGGGCTGAAGGACAAGGGGCTGACTGTGCTTGCTCAGCCAGTTAGCTCCGCTCCCTTCGGCATCGGCGCTTGGGAGGTAGGTAAGGTCAAGGTGCGCAGGGCCACGCAGCATCCGCTTGTGTTCAGCGAGGTTTGATCGCCGGGCGCCCAAGCGCTGGACTTCCGGGCGTTCGTCGGCGGCCGTTGAGTCTTTCCGGCAGCTGGCCGTGCCCCTTTCTGCAGGGCGGGAAGGTTGGCTCGGCCAGCTCAGACTTATGCCGCCTGTCGGGGCAGATCACGCCCGGGCATTGTAAGCCTGGCTGACGGGCAAACGGCACCCAGCGGTCCATGCGCCGTGCCCGGGCTTCATTCTTTCTCGCATTCCTGGCCTGGGAGCCCGGAATCTTGCCGCTTGCCTGTTCGCAACCCCTTCGTCATCCCGTGCCTCGCCGGACAGCTCGGTCATCGGACAACTGCCGTCAACTCCCTGATGCAGTCTCTCGACTGGCCTGCAGACTGGGAGGAGCAACTGGGAGTAGTCCACCGCATGGCTTCATGTTGTCAGTTGGCTACCGTCCGGACAAGCAGACTCACGACGATCCCCCGGGGGCACGCTCACCAGGGTTTCCGTCTCACCATGGCACTCATGGTAAGACGGCATGGTTTTCGCTCCCATACGTGGTAGTCGCTTCCTGGTACAGCTAGCGGCAGGATCCCCGGTGCGCCTTTGCTGCCCGGGCGTCGTCGCCTGCGGGGGGAGTAGGGAGAGTCGATGTTCAGGCAGCCTCTGGACTGCATGGCGTGGAGACGGGTCTTTGAGCAAGACTACTTCGTAGGGGGGCCGAACGAGTGCTTCCGGTCAGCACTGGCCAACGCCCTGGTGCTTCTGGGGGACCGCCCTGCTGCGCAGCTCGCCTATGACAACTACCCGAAGCACCCATTTGCGCTGCCAAAGAGGGGCGTTCACTTGGCCCTGACAAGTCGAATGGTCCTTGATCTGACAGAGGGCAAGTACTGCGGGCATCTCCATACGCATCGCTTGTACAGTGCGCATCCCACTGATCTTGATTCGGAGTTGATGCGCTTTCTCGGGGACGGCTGGGAAGCAGCCGCGTCAGCTGTTCGCAGAGAGCGCCAGGTCGGGAGGATTCGCGAGTACTCCTCCGCTGTATGCCTCGGGAGTCTGGCTCATGCGAACCCGTGCGTCCGAGCCGTGAGTCACTATGCTGGGAACTACTCGTCAGGCGTTGCTGCGGCCTACTGCGCCACTCTTGCGTCTCACGCAATCGTGGAAGTCGGACGGGGCTCCGACTCCCTGCTCGGGGTCTTCGTCGACAACGGTAACGTGGTAGGCATCACTTACAGCTCCTTCTGGCGGCGCGACAGGCTTGCCGGCCGCCTCGTGGAGGCGACTCAGTGCCTGCTCGAAATAACGCGTACTCGACGAGCCACCTGGCACTGTCGTCGCACCGCTGCATAAGGCCGTCTGCCTTACATCCGTGTCCTCGAGTGCTTCATGCCGCAGGTCGGCTTCTGGAGCGGAGAAGTCGGCAGCCGCTACCGAGGACCTGCGCTCCTTCCCGGGTCGTGCACGTCCTCCTGATGCGCCCGGGGACCTCGGGCGCACATCAGCTGGAGTACGCGCGGTAGCTCCGGGCGGCATTTAGCTGCCTGGACAGCTCCCTCTGCATCCTGGCCAGCCGAGCCGACAGCAGCCATGCCTTGTACTTGGAGGCCCCGCGGCCTTCGGAAGCGTCAATAGCCTCAGCAGAGGCAGCTAGGGAATCCACTTTGTGTTTCAGCGCTTTGCTTGCCATGGCCTCGAGAGATGCGGCAACGGTCCGCGGCACTCTCGCCGGCACGTCCGGGCCCGGCCGGTGATACGAAGCCAAGTCGAGGAAGTACCACAGCTCGTCGTACGTCCGCCCCAGTTCGGCAACCTGCTGCTTGAGCCCCCTGGCATTTGGCGAGGGTCGCACGCGTCCCGATTGGGCCACCCGGTCCGGGGCCGTCAATTCCCTCAATGCGTCTCTTCCGTCCAGGAAGGGAAGCGCCGACGCGACCTCGGCGGGACGCCATTCCCTGAGTTTCGCGGCCTCGACCACCCCTCTTGCGATGGTAGCCGGTGCCAGGTATCCCACGGCGCCTTTGTGCTGCCGCCACGTCGAGCCCCACAGGTGGACCTGGTGGTCGCTGGTCCACTCCACGGGTTCGTAGCCGCGCACCAGTAGGGGGTCGAGGCCGAGGTAGACGGCGGCAAACTCCGTCAGGAGCTCGTACCCCCGGCTGTCCCCCCTAATGCCATGGTGTCTCAGGTATGCATGCGTGAGTTCGTGAGCCGGAACAGCCAGCACCTCCCCGAGCCCCACCAGGGCGTCGCCGAACGACCAGAATGACCCCTCGACGACGTGGCACCAGAAGTTGACGGTGGATGGCGCCGCCCGCTTCTCGAGCCTTGCGCGGATTCTGCTCGCTACGCCCATAGTCCGTCCCGCAGACGATGGATTGCGCACTGCCAAACGGCACAGCATACCACCTTGCGCCGGCGGGCAAAACGCCAGACCCGGAGCGCCTTCCTTCCAGCCGCGGCGCCTGCTCCTGGAAACGCGCCGGCCGTCGGCATATACTGCCCCGGCTCCAATCCCGTTGATGGGAGGAACTGCAAGATGAGCGATGATGCCGCGCTGCGCCTGAACCTGCGAACGCAGCGCCTGGGCCAGGATGAGGGCGGCCACAATCAGTGGCAGACCGTGACGAGCGCGAAGACGCTGCGTGCGGCCGAGGTCGCACTGCTCCTGTGCGACGTGTGGGACGCGCATCACTGCCGCGGCGCCGTCGAGCGCCTGGAGGAGATGCTGCCGCGGATGAACGAGGTCGTCGGCGCGACCCGCGCCCGTGGGATCCACATCATCCACGCGCCGTCGGACACGATGGACTTCTACGCCGACGCGCCGGCGCGCAAGCGGGCGCAAGAGATGCCGCCTGTCGAGCCGCCGCCCGACCTGGAGCACGATGACCCGCCGTCGCCGGTGGACACGTCGCAGGGCGCCTGCGACACGGAGGACACGGGCGACCAGCCCTGGACGCGGCAGCACCCGGGCATCGAGATCGACCAGGGCCGCGACCTTATCACCGACGTCGGCCGCGAGGTCTACAGCTACCTGCAGCAGAACGGCATCGAGCTGCTCATTATCATGGGCGTGCACACGAACATGTGCGTGCTCCACAGGAGCTTCGCCATCAAGCAGATGGTCCGGTGGGGCGTGCGCGTGGCGCTCGTGCGCGACCTGACCGACACGATGTACAACCCGGCCATGTCCCCCTACGTCAGCCACGACGAGGGCACCCGCCTTGTGGTCGAGTACATCGAGAAGTTCTGGTGCCCGACGATACCTTCGGAGGACCTGGTGCGCGACTGACGCCGTCATCACGGACGACAGGACTTACTCGAAGGACCCCCAGCCCCTCTACGCGCACCGCCGCCGGGTCGCGGCCATGATCGAGGAATTGTCTTCGGCGCTGAGGCCTTAGCCCGGATTGCTCACCAAGTTCTGTGCTCTGTACGCTGAAAGGGCCTCCTGGGCTGCTATGATAGGCGCAGAAGTCGTCCTGGCGCCTGCAGCCACGGGGCGCAGCAGCGTTGCCTCTTCAATGGCTCTTACGACCAGCATCCGGCCTTACTGCTCTGCGAAGTAGCTTCGCTGCGTAGCACGAGTCGTAGCCGAAGCTATCTCTGAAAGGCTGCCAGCGGTCAAGGAAAACTCAAGGTTTCATAGCCCTACTCTGTCACCTCTGCCAAACGGCCGCCTGGCGGGCGGGACCGTCGCGCAGAAGGCAAGCGGCTCCTCAGGCTGGACTTGCGCGCCGTACGGCGCGGAGCCTGAGCTACACATCTCATGTGGCGCAGACTCTCCTGTCTGCGAATCGGGCCACCGGCCCGAACGCCGATGCCCAAAGGCTCCCCTCCCTTCTTGGGAGTTGACAAAGCCGCGATAGGTGCCTTCCCTCGTTGCTCCCGCAGTTGCTTCTGTGTCACCTTCCGGGTCCTTCGCATCTATCTCTTCGCGCCGGGGGCCTTGGTGCTTGTGGCCTTCTTAGCGCATGATCTTTATTCGATCCCTGGTCACTCAATTACTTCGACGACGCGTCCTTGTCTGCGCCGAAAAGCCCACCCGCCGGCCGGCGATCACCGGCTCGGACCCCTGCAAACCCTCCTTCCTTGCCTCCCCACCGCCCATCGTGAATGATGTGGGTTAGCCCATGGGGTCTGGCCCCTTCCTCCACCAGAGGCGCCGCAGCCGCCGTTCCGCCTATTCGCCCTGCGCCTGCTCCGCCTTGCGAAGCTCCCGTTCCCAGTGCAGGTTGGCCGTCCGGGCGTAGGTTTCGGCCGAGATGCCCATCCGCTCCGTCAGGGGGCGGCTCAGGGCATCTACGGTCGCGTCCGAGATCGTCCCCGTCTCGGCCAGTTCCCTTCCGGCCGAGCGCAGCTCGTCGCGGAGGGCGGCCACGGCGAGCTGCACGGGCCCCCTGCCGCGGTAGGGGGGCCGGCCGAACAGCAGGCGATACAGCGTGCACCCGAGCGAGTACATGTCGCTGCGCCAGGTCACCTCCTCGCCGCCGGCGGCCTCGGGCGAGATGTAGTGGGGCGTGCCGATGACGGCGCCGGACTCGGTCAACTCGGTTGCATCCCCGCCGGTCGGCTTGGCTATGCCGAAGTCGGTCAGCTTTATCTTGCCGTCGGCGGTGAACATGATGTTGGAAGGCTTCAGGTCGCGGTGGACGATGCCGCGCCGCCGCGTCGAGTCCAGGATGTCGGCCACCTCGACGACGATGTCAATGGCCTCCTCCGGGTCAAGC
>JAUVVP010000298.1 GCA_030604585.1 Planctomycetota bacterium
AAGGCGGCCGGCGGGAGCGAGCGTATCTCCGTCGTGCCCAGCATCTGCTCGAGCACCTGCGGGGGCATCGCGGAGAAGAAAGCGTCCCTGCCCTGTTCCACCATGGTGCGGTTGAACAGCATGAACAGCTCCTCGGTTCCAAGCGCGGCCGCCAGCCCGTCGGACGGGAGCGTGACCTGGAGCGTCCGGCGCGCGGCCTCCACGTCGCCCCGCACGAACAGGGCCGACGCGAACGGGAGGGTTACGAGCTTCGCCACGTGAGGATGATGGTCGAAGAACGGACTGATGGCGAGGTCGCGGAGGTTCTCACGCTCGTGCGACCAGGCGAAGTAGATCAGGCCATCCATGTCCTGGAATGCGCCATAGGCGGCCGTGATCGGGACCTGCTCGGCTGCAAACACATTGGGGAAGGGGTGGCAGTACTCCGAGCAGACGAGGGGCTTGCCCTCCAGGCCCAGCCCGAAGACCGCCATCGCCCCGACCGGATGGTTCACCAGGGCCTGCTGCATCACGACCCACGGATCCTGCCAGGGCTGGCCGAGAAACAGAGGGTGGTGCCAGTAGCTGTGAACGTCTATGACGTCGAGACCGGCCTGATCCAGCGGAGAGCCAAAGCCGATCTGCGTGCCGATGACGGGCGCCTTGACTCCGAGGTCCTCCTTCAGGAACCGGTCCATCTGGCGCATGTAGTCGCCGACGACCTGGACGAGGAATCGCCCCGCATCGGCGAGAGCCGCCCGGCCGTAGGCGCTCAGCTCTCCCTGGAGGATGGGCACGTGACCGGCGGCGAACGCCTCGTCCGTCACCTGGTGCGCTGCGCCGGTCCAGGCCTCGCGCAGCGCCGCGGCCGTGGCATAGCGTTCGTGCAGCCAGGCGTTCCACTTCTCTCTGAGGGGGTCGGTGTAGCGTGCGGGCAGCCTGGACAGGCCCTCGCCGGTGAACCTGCTGAGCAGCCCCCCTTCGTTCCACAGGCTGTAGAGGCTGTTCTCGTTGGTGATCTCCACCAGGGCGACGGCCGGCTCGTCCACGTAGCGGTTGCCGGTGTAGGGGTTGCGGTGCGTGAGCAGCATGCGGGCGTACTGCTTCTGAAGCTCGATCATCGCGGGCAGGTAGTTGTCCACGCCCTTGTCGGTGCCCGGCCTGTCCTCGCCGAAGCCGTCCGCCTCGGTGTATTTGTGCATGACGCGCAGGTTCAGGTCGCTGTAGACGCCGTTCTGTTTGAGCTGGTGGATGAAGTAGTCGAGCCGGTCGAGCATCTCGGCCGAGAGGTGGCGGGCGTCGTCATAGTTCCGGTCCCAGATGCCGCTCGGCTCCTTCTGCATGTCCAAGTGATGGAACCGCACGCAGTTGATGCCGAGCGCGGCCAGGCGGCGGGCGGTCTGCTCGGCCTCCACCCTGGTGGGGAAGTTGCCCGAGAAGCAGACGTTCATGCCGAGCAGCCGCAGCCGCTTGCCGGCGCCGTCCACCAGGCGGCCGTTCTGGATGCGCACAAAGCCGCCCTTGCCCGCCGGTTTCTCCAGCCAGTCGGTGACGTTCGCAGCTCCCACCAGGTCCTGCTCGAGCGGCATGGCAAACGGAAAGAAACGGGGATCGGTATCCACGTCCACGTCGGGGATAGCGGCCGCCCCTTCCGCTCCCCAGACGGAAGCGATCGCCAGCAGCGATAGTCCGACCACGAGTGTCAGTATGCCCAGTCCCGACGAATGCGGCGCCATAATGCCCCTCCGTTGAGATCGGTCGCCTGCGGCACGGATTATAGGGGCGGCCGCGCTCCGTTGCAAAACGCCCTCGGCCGGCGCCCGGGAGGGGTTTGCATCGGGCCTGCGGCGCGGACTAAACTTCCTGCGACCTTATCGCGGGACAGCAATGAACACACCAGCGATCAACCCGACGAGGGAACGGGGACGCGGCCCCGAAAAGGTGCTCTGGGGCCGGGCGGTGAGCTGGGCCTTCTACGATTTCGCCAACACCATCTATTCCGCCCTGGTCGTCTCGTATGCCGTTACGGTGCACGTGCAGGAGATCACGGGCCGGGAGTGGCCCGCCTTCGTCACGATGGCCCTTTCCCTGGGGGCCAGCGGACTTCTGTTGCCGGTGGCCGGCGAGGTGGCGGACCGCACCGGCCGGGCCAAGCTCTACCTGGTCATACTGACGGTGCTGGCCTGCCTGAGCTGCGCCGCCATCAGCGCGGCCGGGACGGTGTGGCTGATACTGGCCCTGTACTTCATCGCCAACTTCTGCTTCCACTCCTGCCTGGTCTTCTACGACAGCCTGATGCCGACGCTGGCGCCGAAGGAGCGGCTGGGCGTGATAAGCGGGCTCGGGGTGGGACTGGGCTACGCCGGGATCGCCTTCGCCCTGCCAATCGGTTACTTCGTCCTGGTGTTGTATCGCAGGAGCGACCCGGTCCACGAGCTGACGCCCCTGTTTGCCGTTGCCGGCGCCTTGTTCCTGCTGTTCAGCCTGCCGTTGTTCCTGCACGTGCCGGAGAAGGCGGCAAGCAAGCGGTCCCCGCCCGGCACGCGACTGCTGTCCATCTCCTTCAAGCGCGTCTTCGTTACGCTCCGGGCCCTGCCGCGCCACAAGCCGGTCCTGCTGTTCCTTGTGGGCAACTTCCTCTGCGTGGACGCGCTGAACGCCGGCATCTTCGCCTACGCGCGCTACGTGATGGCGGTCTTCGGCCTGGACAAGATGGCCACCCTCCTGTGGATGATGCCCTTCAGCCTCGGGGCGCTCTGCCTTGGGACGCTCGGCGGGAAGCTGTGCGACGCGTTCGGTTCGCGCAGGGTGCTGCTTTCGGCAGGGCTCTGCGTGCTGGCGGCGATGCTGATCGGCTCGATGGCGAGCAGCTTTGCAGTGTTCATGGTGAGCTTCGTCATCCTTGGCGGCTACGGCCTGAGCACGACGTGGGTGGCCGGGCGCAAGATGCTGGTGGAGCTGGTGCCGCCGGGGCAGATCGGCAAGTACTTCGGGCTCTACAACGTCGGCCACAAGCTCTCGATGATAGGCGTAGTGGTCTTCGGCCTGGTGGCCGACCTGGACATCGGCGGGATCCCCGCCGGGGGCTACCGCCTGGGGCTGCTGCTGCAGATCGTGCTGTTGAGCTTCGGGCTGGCGTGCATTTACAATGTGGAGATGCCCGATGAAGGCCCCCGATGACAATCCACTGCTGGACCGCCTGCTGCGCACGTTCCTCTATCCCTACTTCACGCTGTTGCACGGCTATCGGTGGTATGGCGTCGAGAACGTGCCGCGGCGGGGGCCGGCCATCCTGGCGGCCAACCACCAGAGCTTCCTCGACCCGATCCTGATAGGCCTGGCGGCGGGCCGCCGCATCGTCTTCATGGGCTGGCAGTATTACTACAACTGGCCGGTGCTCGGTGCGCTGATGCGGCTCCAGGACACGATCCCCGTCGACATCGACACGCCCGGCCCCAGCTCGATCGGCAGGCTGCTCCGTGCGCTGGAGCAGGGGCGCCTGTGCGGCATCTTCCCCGAGGGCGGCCGCACCTTCGACGGACTGCTGTGCGAGCCCAAACCGGGCGTCGCCGCCCTTGCCCTGCGCAGCGGCGCCCCCGTGATACCCGTCACCATCAGCGGCGCCTTCCGGGCCTGGCCGCGCGGGCAGTTCTATCCCGTCCCGACGCGCATCTCCGCGTACTTCGGCGCCCCGTTCCGGGTTGACCGCGCGGACAACCCGCGTGGAACCACCGACCGCGAGCGCCGCCGGGAGGTCGCCTTCGAGCTGATGCAGCGCATAGCGGACGGGTTTCGCAAGCTGGGCAGGCCGGATGTTGCGCGGGCCTCGCTGCTGAAGCTCCGCGCGCTCGCCGGCGATTCGCGCCGATGGAAAAGGTCGGCGTCCCGCATTAGAATGCCCTGAACGCACCAAGGCCCGCTGTCACAAAGAGCTCACCGCAGAGGGCGCCGGGCTTGCCCGCCTCTGGCGGGTGAAGTCCGCGCTTGCCCTCGCGATGGCGGGGCGGGGTCTCTGCGGTCCCATTCTGTTGGAGGCCCCTAATGAGCTTCGCGCTGGCAAGAGAAACAGTCTTCGCAGAGTCGTCGTCGTCCCGCCAAACAGCCGGCGGGCAAGCCTCGTCGTCGTCCTCGTTCTCGAAGCCGTTGTTCTTGCAGGGATTACGAGGACGAG
>JAUVVP010000381.1 GCA_030604585.1 Planctomycetota bacterium
ACCGGCAGACCGCCCTCAAGACGATGGTGAACTTCGACTGAAGCGACCGGCGATGAAGTGTCGGAGGGCATGGTGTCGAGGTCATTGCCCCCGGCCCGTCGCCTGCGCCGAACGGGGGTGATCGGGGCGCTCGGCCCGTTTTTGCCTTGACAGCGCCCCTCCTGCTGTTAGTATCATGGTGCGAAATCGGGAGCCGCTGGTGGCAGCGTTCCCGTCCGGCTCTATCTAATCACCGGGAGGTAAGGTTCATGACCTGTGGTGAGTGCGGAGCGAAGGAAGTGCTGATCGTCGGGACCAAGGTGAAGAACTACATCAAGGCGAAGGGCGTGATGAGTTCCTCGGATGTTCTGGAAACGCTCAATGCGGCCGTTTATTGCTTGCTGGAGCGAGCCATTGAGCGTGCCAAGGCGAACGGACGCAAGACCGTGCAGGGCAAGGACGTCTGAGCGGTTCCCGAAGCCCGGCCGTGCGCCGGCCGTTCCACCGGAACGCGCCCGGGCCCCGTGGGCGTCTCAGTAACGAGAAGAAAAGGGCCCCCGCCGCTGTGGGCAGGGGCCCTTTGCACTTAGGCAGGGGGTCAGTCCAACTCGGCCAGGGCGACGATCGAGCCCTGGGAGTTGGCGATGTAGAGGACGGGCCGGTCGGGATCGCCCGCTATCTTGCAGTCCCTCGGCAGCGGGTCGCTCCACAGTTCCTGCCCCGTATCCAGCGACAGGGCGGCGACGGAGTGGTCCTCGTTCAGCACGTAGACGGTCCCGTTGCCCGTGGTCAGCAGTCGCCTGGCGCCGGGATAGCTCCACAGCACCTGCCTCTCCGCGCCCAACTCCACGCAGATCAGGCTCGGCAGGTCCGTAAGCACCAGCAGTTTCGTGCCCACCACTTCGGGCCGGCCCACGATCGGCGCCTCAAGCAGCACCTTCCAGGTCGGGTTCCCGTACTCGGTCTGGAACGCGTAGAGGAAGCCGAGCCCGTCGCCCACGTAAACGCTGCCGCCGTGGACCGCCACGCCGGATGAGAACTTCGAGGGCGCATCGGGCGTGCGGCGCCATAGCTCGCGGTTGTGTTCCAGGTCCCAGGCGATCACGGCGTCCCCGGCAGCCGCGGCAAACAGGTACGAGCCGGATATGACGGGCTGCTCGTATATCGGTCCGTTCAGCGAGGCGAGCCACTGCTGGCCGCTTCCGCTGACGGGCAGCAGAGCCAGGTGCCCGTTGCCGCCGGCCAGGACCAACTTGTCCCTGTAAACCTGTGGCGAGGTGAACAGTGCGAACCCCGGATTATGGGGCTCGCCAAGCTCCTCGGAGGCGGTATCGTAGGCGTAAATGGACGTGCCAACGACGAAGAACAGGGCGTTGCCCATTGCCGTGGGCGCGCGCCTCAGGCCGTCCCTGAGCACGACCACGGTCTTGCGAGTCCCGCTCTGGGCGTCGAGGCAGTGCAGCTCCCCGTCTGCCGCCTCCACCACCACCAGGCGGCCGGCGCAGTAGATGTTCTGAAGGCGCCTGTTGCTGGTGAGCTGCCCCAACTCCTGCGGCCAGAGACGCTTCAGCCCCTCCTTTTCGAGGTCGAACGTATGATTGGCCGGCGAGAGCTTGGAAGGGCCCGAAGGAGCCCGTGCCTGCTTCGTCGAAGTCTCCGGCACAATACAAGACGCCGCCAGCAGGGCCGTAAGGAGGGGGATGAAGGCAGACCACCTGCGCAGGGCAATCTTCATGAGCTGACCTCCGGGGTCCAATTGGAAAAGACCAGACGCCGGCGGCGCCGGTAGCAACTCCTGCCGCCGCGCCGCTGATGCTCGTTCCCCAGAACTGTAACTTTTGGCTGGCCGGGTGTCAAGGACAAAAACGCCCCCGCCAGGGCACCCGCCCGTGCGCGGACGCCGCGCCGGCCGACGAGCCCGTGCACCGGGGGTCGCCCTCATCCGCGCTCGACCGTCGCCCGGCCGTGCGCTACACTGGACAGGGTCCGGCGAGCGCGCCCCGCTTCGGGCGCGGGAGGGGGAGTCAAGGGCTGTGAGGCGGCAGATGCCAGGGCAACCGGCGTTCCTCTGCGACGCGATGCTGGGCGGACTGGCGCGGTGGCTGCGCGCGGCCGGCTACAGCGCATGGTTCGACGTCCACGCTGCGGACGGCGAGCTGGTGCGCCGCGCCCTGGAGCAAGGGCGGTGGCTGCTGACCAGCGATTCCGGCATCCTGGAGCGCTACGCGGTCTCAGAGGGGCTTGTGGGCTGCGTTTTCGTGCCGCGTGGGCTCTCCGTTCTGCGGCAGCTTGCCCACGTGATAGCGGCCCTGAAGCTGCCCCTGAGGGACTGCCGCTGCATGGACTGCGACGGGGAGCTGGTGGAGACGCCGCTGGCGGAGGTAGTGCAGCACGTTCCGGCGAAGGTGAAGGACGTCTGCACGCTCTTCTTCCGCTGCCGGGGATGCCGCAAAGTCTACTGGCGCGGAACGCACTGGCAGAGCATACGAGGACGGCTGCGGCGCGCCGTGGAACTGGCTGCCGCCCTGGCGGACGCGGGCGAGAGGCCGCCGTCCTGACGGGCGGAGCCCGCCTGGCGATGGGTCGCCTGCACTTGCAGCCGCCCCCTGTTTTTGGCAATAATACGTGCCGCAGCGTCGGTATGCACCGCTTGCCGAGCAAGGCGCTCGGCGCTTGGGTGTCGGGGTTCCCGGGGCTCAGCCAGTCGCTAAGTCGCTCGCGGGGCGCCGGCGCTGGGTCGTCTGTGCACGGGGTGATTCACAGCTGACTATGGGCAGCGCGGAACAAGTTCCAGGAGGTCCCGGGCGCGACGGGGGGCCTGCGCCCGGCGAGGCGGAGTCGCTGAAGAGGCGGCTGCGCGGGCTTTCGGGCGAGCTTCGCCGGGCCGAGGCGCGCATTGAAGCGCTGCAGTCGCAACTCCGCACGAAGGACGTCGCCTCGCCGGCCGCCATTCCGGCTGACCAGGAAATAAGGGTCTTGGCCGACCAGTTGCAACGCCAGGCGATGCTGCTGGAACGCGACGAGCACGTGGCCCGGGAACTGCAACGGAGCCTCCAGCCCGTCTTCGAAGGGCAGTTTGAAGGCATCAAGTGCGCCATCGAGACCAAGCCCGGCACGCGGGTCGGCGGGGACTTCTACGACATCATTAACCTCACAGACAAGTTCGTGGCGCTGCTGATCGCCGACGTCTCCGGCTATGGGCTCCCGGCGGCCGTTATCATGGCCACCGGGCGGCTGGCCTTCCGCACCTATTCGACCAACGAGTTGAACCCCCGGATCATAATGGACAACGTCAACAAGGCGATGCTGCGCAGCACGCTGGCCGGCCATTACCTGACGGCCTTCCTGGCCGTGCTGGACACCGAACTGCTGAGCTTGCAGTACGTCAACGCCTCCC
>JAUVVP010000448.1 GCA_030604585.1 Planctomycetota bacterium
AGATCGTACGCTTCGACCCTTCACTACTTCCGCGTGCTCTCCTTTGCCTTCCAACCCCGCCTCTCACCTCCTTTCACGGCTTGCACGGACAAAAGTACACATCTTGGACTTTCGGACCGGGACGTATATTACCAGAGCGATCTGAGCTTGTCAAGCAAAAAAAACGGCCCGCCGAAGGCCGGCGGCCTGGGCCGAGAAAAAAGGGGGCCGACCCTCTACGCCTCAAAGAGTCTGACCCCTTTTTCGGCGGTTGCTTTCGGACTGCGGAACCGTATAATTGAGCCGGTCCGGCCCCCTGGGGGGCCTGTGCGGCGGAGGACGGCTCACAACGATGGCAGACGGCGCGGCGAAAGGCTCGGGCATCGGCGGCACCTCGGTGGCCGTGATAGGCTGCGGAGGCTGGGGCACCGCCCTGGCCATTCTGCTGGACGGCAACGGGCATGAGGTAGCCCTCTGGGGCGTGGAGCCGGAGTATGTCCGCCGGATGGACCAGACGCGGCTGAACCCGAGGTACCTGCCCGGCATCGAGGTCCCGCGCTCGGTCCGGCTCAGTTCGCAGATGGCCGACTGCGTGCCCCAAAGCGACGTGGTGGTGGCGGCCACGCCGACCCTGTACCTGCGCAGCGTCTGCGAGCGGCTGGCGCCGCACTTGAGGGAGGGCCACCTGCTGGTCAACGTGGCCAAGGGGATGGAGGAGGGCACGCACCTGCTGGGCAGCCAACTGATCGCGCACGTCTGCGGCGACGGGCGCCGGCTGGCGGGCCTCTACGGACCGAGCCACGCCGAAGAGGTGGCCCGCCGGCTGCCCACGACGGTGGTGGCCACAAGCCCGGACCCCGAGCTGGCGCGCAGGACGCAGCAGACGTTCATGTGCCCGACCTTCCGCGTCTACACCAACACGGACGTGCTGGGAGTGGAGCTGGGGGCGGCGCTGAAGAACGTGATCGCCATCGCGGCGGGCATGTGCGACGGGCTGGGGTTCGGTGACAACGCCAAGAGCGCCCTGCTGACGCGCGGCCTGGCCGAGATCACCCGCCTCGGGGTGGCCATGGGCGCCCGCGCCGAGACCTTTGCCGGCCTGACGGGCCTGGGCGACCTGATAACGACGTGCGTCAGCCCCTACGGGCGCAACCTGGCCGTGGGAGTGCGCATCGCAAGGGGCGAGGGCCTCGACCAGGTCGTCCGCAGCATGGACCAGGTGGCCGAGGGCGTGCGGACCACGAAGTCGGCCTGCGCCCTGGCCGACCAGTACGGCGTGGAGATGCCGATCAGCCGGGCGGTCCATGCAGTCCTCTTCGAGGGGAAGGGGCCCCTGGCGGCGGGAAAGGAACTGATGGAGAGGGCTGCGCGCCCGGAACTCGACGAGCATGGCCCATAGAACTCCTAACAATACTACATTCACCGCAGAGCACGCAGCTCGTGCTTCGCAGCGAAGCGCTGCTTCGCAGAGTAGTAAGAGCGCAGAGATGATCAGGGCGCACAATCAATGGTCTTGGGGCTTCTCGGCGGGCTCTGCGTCCTCAGCGGTTGGTCTTGTTAGATGCCCATAGGGGCGGCGCAGCTCGCACGATTGCCGGGGAGCTTGCCATGGCCCGTTCGCAGAGCCTGAGGCACAGGCTGCTGGAGGAGGTCTTCCGCATCAGGGCCGTTGACGTGCATTCGCACGTGCCGGCCGCCGAGCCGTTCGCACGCTCCCTGCGGGAGCTGCTCGGTTATCACTATTACACCGAGCTGGCCCACAGCGCGGGGATGAGCCGCCAGGTCATAGCCCCCGACGAGCCCGACGAACGGATGATACCGGCCCTGCTGGAGGCCATGGCGGCCATTGACAACACGGTGCAGTACGGCTGGCTGGTGGAGCTGGCCGGGGAGCTGTTCGGCTTCCAGGGGGGCAGGCTGACGCACCGGAACTGGCAACCGCTGGCTGAGGCGGTCCGCGAGGGGGCCGCTCGCCCCGGGCGCGCGCGGGAGATCATGGACCTCTCTCGCATCGAGAAGGTGTTCCTGACCAACGCGTTCGACGAGGACCTGGGGGCGATTGACACGGGCCTGTTCGTGCCCTGCCTGCGGGCGGACGCCCTGGTTTTTCAGATGAACGACCCCGCCGTGCGGGGGGCGCTGGAGCAGGTCAGCGGCGTCGCCGTGGGGGACGGCAAGGGCCTCAGAGGCGCTCTCGGGGCCGTGGTGGAGCATTTCCGGCAGTCGGGGGCCAGGAGCGCGGCCATCTCCCTGCCGCCGCGTTTCCGGGCCTTCCCGGTGGCGGAAGCGGAGTTCGAGCGGGCCGTGCAGGGGATGCTGCGCGGCGCCGGGCCGGGCCCAGACGAGGGAGCGGTCCTGCAGTCCGGGATACTGTTCGCCCTTGCCGGCTTCTGCCGGGATTGCTCGCTGCCGTTCCAGATCATGTATGGAGCCCTGCGGGACGCCTACGCGCACGGGGTGCCGCAGGGCACGGATCTGCCCCAGGCGGGCGACACGCTGCGCGGCCTGCTGCCGCTGCTGAACGCATTCCCCGAGGTGACCTTCTGCCTGTCGGTGCTGAGCGAGAGCCAGGCGCAGGAGCTGGGCAGCTACGGATGGATCCTCCAGAACGTCGTGCTCAGCGGCCACTGGTGGTATGCGAACGTGCCCTCCTACATCGCTCGCGACCTGGCGGCGCGGCTCCAGAGCGTGCCCAAGACGAAGCTGATCGGCTATTACAGCGACATGTACAAGCTGGAGTTCGGCCTGGCCAAGTTCAACATGTACCGTCGCGTGCTGGCCCAGGTGCTGGCCGGCGACTACGTGGAGGCCGGCCTGGGCACGGAGCAGGACGCCGTGCAGGTGGCGCGGCTGCTGCTGCGCGAGAACGCCCTGCGCATCTTCACCTTCTGAG
>JAUVVP010000358.1 GCA_030604585.1 Planctomycetota bacterium
GCGTCGGCGCGCTCGTCGTGCGGCCGGGGCGCGTCACCCTCCTGGCCAGCAACATCGAGACCGAACGCCTCGTCACCGAGGAGCTGAGCGGATTGGAGGTCACCGACACCGAGGTCTTCCCCTGGCATGAGCCGGCCAGGCGCGAGGCGATCGTCCAGCACCTGGCCAAGGGGTCGAGCTTCGCGGCCGACGACGCTTCCGCCGGACTGCCTCCCCTGCCGGACGATTTCGTGCGGCTGCGCTATGAGCTGACCGAGGCCGAGATCGAGCGCTACCGCGGGCTGGGGCAGGACGCCGCCCGGGCGATGGAGAACGCCGCCAGAGCCATCGAGAAAGGGATGACGGAGCCGGAGGTAGCGGCCCTGATCGCGGACGGATGTTTGAAGACAGGCATCCTGCCCATCGTGCTGCTCGTGGCGGCGGATGAGCGCGTGCGGAACTGGCGGCATCCCATCGTCAAGAGCGCGCCCGTGCGGCAGTGCGTCATGATGGTCATCTGCGGCCGCCGGCGCGGACTCGTCGCCGCCCTGACGCGCCTGGTGCACATGGGCGAGGTGCCCGAGGGCCTGAAGCACCGACACCGCGCGGTCTGCGCCGTTGACGCCGCCATGATCGCAGCCACCATCCCCGGCGCACGGGCCGGGGAGGTTTTTGCCAAGGCCCAGGAAGCCTACGCCGAGAACGGATTCGCCGACGAATGGCTGCGCCATCACCAGGGCGGGGCCATCGGCTATCAGGCGCGCGACTACATCGCCGACCCGCAAAGCTCGGAGATCATCGAGCCCAACCAGGCCTTCGCGTGGAATCCCTCCGTACGCGGCACCAAGTCCGAGGACACGGTCCTGGTCGGCGAGCATGGCTTTGAGGTGCTGACCGCGCCGTCGGCCGATTGGCCCGTGCTGACCGTGCAGGCGGGTGGCAAGTCCATCCCCCGCGCCGACATCCTGGTCAAGTAGAGCCCTCTTGCCCCACACTTAGCGCGGAGCACCGTCCGATGGCAGATTCCATGTCGCCGCGCGAGCGCCTGATCGCCTGCGTCACCGGCAAGAAGGTGGACCGACTCCCCTTCGTGCTGTTCTGGGGGCCCTGGGACGAGACCCTCCGGCGCTGGAAAGAGCAGGGGATGGAGAACGACGATGACTGGCGGTCCCTGTTCGGATTCGATCCGCTGTGGGTGGACGCAGGGGTGAACGCGGGCATCTGTCCGGGCTTCCAGTGGGAACTGATCGACGACGAGGGCGAGACCATCGTCTGCCGGGACGAGCATGGCGTCCTCCAGCGCGCCCGCAAGGACGGCACCAGCATGTCCGAGTGGCTGGATTATCCCGTCAAGGACCGCAAGAGCTGGGAAGAGCACAAATGGCGCTTCGATCCGGACACGCCCGATAGGTTCCCGCCGGACTGGGAACGGAGGGCCGGCGAGTTGAGCAAATCCGACGTGTGCGTGGCCACCGGAGTCTATCCGTACGGGTTCCTCGGCGGCCCGAGGACCATGATGGGCGTTGAGGCGTGCCTTATCGCCTGCGCCACCCAGCCCGACCTCATCGAGGATATCAACCGGACGTTGTGCGAGCTCTGGTATGGGCTCTGGAGCCGCATCTTCGAGGAGACCCGGATCGACGTGGTGATCATGTGGGAGGACATGGCGAGCCGGAAGGGCTCGCTGATCTCGCCGGCCATGTTCCGGCGGTTTATGACGCCTCACTACAAGCGGCTCATGGACCTGGCCCGGCGCCACGGCGTCCGGGTCCGCGCCGTTGACAGCGACGGCCGCATGCACGAGCTGACGCCCCTCTTCCTCGACGGGGGCATCAACATCATCCTCCCCTACGAGGTCCAGGCCGACAACGACGTCCCGTATCTCTTGGGAAAGCACCCGGACCTAATTGTTTTCGGTCACATGGACAAACGGGCCATGGCGAAAGACAAGGCAGCCATGGACGCCGAAGTCGAGAGGGTGCGACGGATACTGGCCCTCGGCCGTTACATCCCGTTCCCCGACCACCTTATCCCGCCCGACGTGTCCTGGGAGAACTACCAGTACTTCGTCTGGCGCTGGAAGGAGCTGACGGGCAAGGAGGATTAGGGGCTTGCACCGGCCCGGGCTGTCGCAGAGGCCACCCAGGACCAACAAGGGAGGCAGGGAAAGATGGATACAACTTACGAACAGAGGTTCTCCCAGAACGCACGGCGCATGAGGGCCTCGGAGATCCGGGAACTGCTCAAGCTGACCCAGTGGCCCGAGGTCATCAGCTTCGCCGGCGGCCTGCCCAACCCCGCTGCATTCCCGACCGAGGAACTGCGGGGCGTGATCGAACACGTGATGGCCGAGCACGCCCCTGACGCGCTCCAATACGGCGCCACCGAGGGCCACAACAAGCTGCGTGACGCCATAGCACGGGGCATGGGGATCGAACACGACACGCCGCAGAGCATTCACAACATCCTCATCACGCACGGCTCGCAGCAGGCCCTGAGCCTGCTCTCCCACGTGCTGCTGGACCCCGGGGACGTGGTGGTGACCGGTGCACCGTCGTATCTGGGCGCCCTCCAGACGTTCCGGGCCTTCCAGGCGCAGATCGAGGGCGTCGCGCTGGACGAATCGGGCATGGACGTTGACCTGCTGGAGAAGAAGCTGAGGAGTCTGGCCGAGCACAAACGTCTGCCGAAGTTCATCTACCTCGTGCCCACATTCCAGAACCCATCCGGCGTCACCATCCCCCTGGAACGGCGCCGGCGCACCTATGAACTCCTCTGCGAGCACGACCTGCTCCTGATCGAAGACGACCCCTACGGGTTCCTGCGCTACGATGGCGAGAAGGTCCCGCTGTTCAAGAGCCTCGACGAGCAAGAGCGGGTCATATACCTCAGCTCGTTCTCGAAGATACTGGCACCGGGCTTCCGCATCGCCTGGATGGCCGCCCCCGAGTCCATCGTCAACAAGGTCTGCCTGGCCAAGCAGACGCAGGACCTCTGCTCCAACACCTTTGCCCAGTACTGCATCTTCGAGGCCATGTACCATGACATCCTGTTCCCACACATCGAGCAGATCATCCGGATCTACAGGCGCAAGCGGGATACGATGCTGGCCGCGATGGAGCAATACCTCCCCGACCGGGCCCGCTGGAACCGCCCCGAGGGCGGCCTGTTCGTCTGGGTCACGCTGCCCCCCTTCATCAACACCCTCGACATGTTCGCCAAGGCGATCAGCAACGACGTGGCCTATGTGGCCGGGCAGGCGTTCTTCCCGGACGGAGGCGGCCAGAACACGATGCGCCTGAACTTCAGCCATCCCTCCGACGAGATGATCGAAGAGGGCGTTCGCCGCCTGGCCAACGTCATCCGGGAGGAGATCGAAGAAAAGGAGAAGGCCCTCGAGGACGAGCTCATCGGCGGGTTCTGAGCCGTGGGACGCCCACGGAACGCGACGCCGTTGAAGGGATCAGACAGAATAATCCAACAGTGCCATGCGTATTGAATGCGGCCCACGGCGAGCGGCCGGCCGGCCGGAGA
>JAUVVP010000191.1 GCA_030604585.1 Planctomycetota bacterium
GCGCATCTTCGAGGAATGGCTCGCAGCCGTCCCGCACAACAAGATATTCGGCTTCGGCGGCGACACGGGATCGCCGTTCTGCACCCTCGGCTACGCCGCCCAGGCGCGGCGGGGCATCGCCGGCGTGCTGGAACGGAAGGTCGAGAGCGGCGAGTTCGACCTGAAGACCGCCCGGCAGGTCGCCCAACGGGTCATGCACCGCAACGGCCGCGACTTCTACGGCATGCAGTGACCCGGCGGAAGATGACGAGCACCGGCCCGTCATTGACGTCGGGGAGGCGCGAGAAGGGGTTTGCCCCCTTTTTCTGCGAACGCACCCGGGACCAGCCAGAGGCGGCAGGTCAGACCGGTGGCCGGCCGGCCGATGGCGGCGGGGCTTCGAACAGCCTGGCCTCGGGAGCCGATTCTGCCCCTTCTGCGGGAACCCGCTCCTCGATGGCGGGCTTGACGTGCAGGAAAACGATCGCCAGGCCGACCAGGGCCGCCAGGATATGGGTGAGGACGAAGAAGAGCCCGATCCGGCGGAACGTGTCGGTGTCCCTGGACTGGCAGTAGAAGTACACGCTCGCCGCCACCAGCAGAAGCGCGGCCACCAGCGTCTAGTATACGGCCCCCCTCATGGCGACGCTGTCGCGCACCAGTTTCTCCACAAACGTGCCCCTGGCGCTCGTGACCGCCTGGTGGATGCTGTGGAGCACCCCTCCCACCCAGAGGAAGGCCACCGTTCCCCACGCGGCGGCCGCCAGGAGCGCCGGCACGAGGCTCTTGCGCGCCAGAAACGAGACGATCAAGAAGACACAGCACGCCAGGGAGCATGCCACGAAGACCATCCTCGCCGCCGGCAGAAAGTCCGCGCCAAGACGCAGGGGCTTGACCCAGGGCTTCGCCGCCCCGACGATGAGCAGGACCAGGCAGACGGCCACGCCCGCCACCCCCGAGAGGGCGGCCGTGTCCTGATACTCGTACTCCGGCGTGCCGGCCAGCCAGCCCTCTCCTGCGAGCGGCACCTGGGCCCCCAGGGTCGGGGCCCTCTGCTGAGCCCGTATCGGGAGGACGTTCTCGCAGCCGGGGCATTGCCCCTCCCGCCCGACGTTCTCCTCGGATGTCTCGAGCTTCTTCTGGCAGAACGGGCAGACTAAGACTACCTTGGCCATCCCTTCTCCCCTGCACAGGCGGAAACGGCGGGAGTTGCAGCGTGCACCTTCCCGGCTCTTGGCGACTATCTGTATAGCCGACCGACAGCCCGCTTGTCAAGATGGAGGCGCCCCGGCAAGAGGGGGACCGGGGGGACGTTGAAGGTGTGGCGCACCCGCCCCGCCACAAGGCCGGCGGGCAAGCGCCGGCTGGGATAACTCAGGCCACACCCAATGTGAAGCAGCCGGGCCAGGAGGCCCGGCTGCCTTCGGTTGCTGCACCGCCCTCAGGACGGGCTATTCGCCGTAGACCTTGACGGTCTCCTCGGTATAGATCCCGAGGACGCTCAAGGTCTCCAGGTCCACGTGGTGGATACGCGTGATGGGGCCTTTGCTGCCGTTCTTCATCGCGGTCGTAATCGAAGCGTCACCCTTGGCGAGGAAGAGAATCCCCTCCCAGGTGGCCTCGCCGACGTTCTCCGTGCCCACGTCCGTATCGCCGAGGAGCAGCGGGCTCTCCGTCTTCACGATGGGCGCCCACACCACGCCCCTTAACGGGGTATGGCAGCCCGCGAACACCACCACTGCCGTCACCAACGACAGGACCAACAGCTTCCTTACCATCGCACACCCTCCTTCGAGACCAGGGCCGGACGCCCGCCGCGCACGCGGCCACATGGCGCCCGAGATGAAAAGACAAGCCAATCCTCAAGCCCCAGGGCCAACCGAGCCCCCGAAAGGCTCCTGAACCCCGCTGCGACCCTCCCTGCGGAGCCCCACTAACATACCGTCCCCCTTGCCTCCCGTCAACACATTTCCGCCCATTCGACGCGATGACAGCAGCCCCTCGCAGTTGGGGGTTGACATGTCCCCGGTGTGCGGCTATCTTTTCACATCGAGGTACGGGCTGCGGGTGCAGCGGCCCGGCGGGGCAAAGGGGCGCCTCAGATCAAAGGGAAGGCGGTGCCATGATAATCGGCTACCTGGGCAAGAAGCTCGTCCGGATCCTGCTGGCGCTCCTGGTTCTGCTCGTCGTTGCAGTCATCGGCGTCTCGCTGGCGTTGAACCACATCGTAAAGGCGGGCATTGAGAGGGTGGGACCGCTGATCACAAAAGTGCCCCTGACGGTCAGGGACGTGGACATATCCCTGCCGGGCGGCTCCTTCGTGGTGGAGGGGTTCAGGATGGGCAACCCGGAGGGGTTCGCCAGCCCTCATTCGTTCGTGGTGGAGAGCATCCGTGTGGAGGCGGAGCTGGCCTCCCTGCTGCGCGACGAGGTGGTGATGCCGCTGATCGAGGTGGAGGGGCCGGAAGTGACGCTCGAGTTCGCGGGCGGCAAGTCGAACATCGGCCAGATCCTGCGCGAGCTGGAACTGCCCGAGAAGGAACCGACAGAAAAGCCGGGCAAGAAGGTGCGCATCGGCGTGGTGCGGGTCCTGAACGGAAGGGTCACGGTGGCGGGCCTTCCGGCGGGGCAGAGCATCAGCCTTCCGCTGCCGGACATCGAGATCAAGGACCTCCAGGCCGGCGGCGAATCCACCACGCCGAAGGAGGCAGTCGGCGGCGTCCTCCGCGGGCTCTACGAGAGCATCGTCGCCGCCGTCGAGGCGAAGCTCCCCGCCGAGAAGCTCCGGACGCTGAAGGGCGAGCTGGACGAGGCGCTCGAATCCGGCCGGGAGGCGGTCGAGGAAGGGATCGACAAGCTGGGGGAGGCCACCGACGAGCTGAAGAAGGGGCTGGAGGACATCTTCAAGTAGTTCGCCTGCCGCCGCCCCGCGCCAGAGCGTCTGTTCTGTGCAGAATCCGGCCCCTGGATTTCTGCCCGCCGAGTTGCCATACTGCCGCCTTGCCATGTCCGCCACCCCTACACGGCTCCCACCCAGGAGTGACCTGACCCGCGGTCCGCTGATGAGGACGCTGCTGCGGCTGGCGGCGCCGCTGGCCGTCGGGGCGATGCTGCGCGCCTTCTACAACCTGGTGGACGCCTTCTGGCTTGGCAAGGTCAGCCGGACGGCCCTGGCGGCGCCGGGGGTCTGCATGCCGGCCTTCTTCTTCGCCATTGCCGTGGGGATGGGGTTCGGCAGCGCCGGAACGGCCGTCGTTGCCCAGTACACCGGAGCGGGCCGTCACCGGGAAGCGCGGCGCGCGGCCGGCCAGACGCTGCTGCTGCTGTGCGCGCTGGCCCTGGCCTTCGCCGGACCGATGCTCATCCTGGCGCCGCAGTTGCTGGCGTTGACCCGCGTCCCCGCCGAGGCGACCGCCGAAGCCACGGCGTACCTGAGGATCGCCATACTGGGCCTGCCGTGCATGGCGTTCGCCATCGGCTATGGTGGCATCCTGAGGGCCCTGGGCGACACGATCACGGTGGTGATAATCACCGCCGTCACGAACGTGGTGAACCTGGCGCTCGACCCGATCCTCATCTTCGGGCTCTGGGGCATGCCGCGCCTGGAGGTGAGGGGCGCCGCGCTGGTGACCCTCATCTCACAGGTCGTCTCGGCGGCGGCCTGCCTGTGGTGTCTGCGGCGGGGGCGCGCCGGGCTTCAGATCGGCCTGGCGGACCTAAAGCCGGACTGGTCCATGCTGCGCAGGATCCTCGGGGTCGGGCTGCCGCTGGCCGTCAGCAGCGGCACTAACTCCGTCGGGTTCGCCACCTTCCAGGTGCTGATCAACAAGCTCGGGACGGCGGTGATCGGCGCGGTTACGATCGGGTTCCGGCTGATCTGGTTCTTCAACATGCCGGCCCACGCGATGGCGATGGCGGCGGCGCCCGTTGTGGGGCAGGCCCTGGGGGCGGGCAAGGTGAAGCTGGCCCGCAGGGCGGTCTGGCTGAGCGTCGCCGTTGTGGCCCTCGCCATGCTCCCCCCCACCGTGCTGCTGATGACGGGAGGGAAGGTCGTGGCGCGCGCCTTCATTGACGAGGCGGACGTGATTGCGGAGGCGGGACGGTTCTTCCTGGTCGTTCCGGCGTCTTCTTACTTCTTCGGGGTCCTGATGGTTTTGATGGCGGCCTTCTACGGTTCGGGATACACCCGGCCTGCGATGGTCGTCTCCATCATGCGGCTCTGGGTGTTCCGTCTGCCGGCGGCCTATGCACTGGGGTTCGTGCTCGGCTGGGGCAGCATCGGCGTTTATCTGGGCATGGTGATCGGGAACGTATTGTGCGCGCTGATAAGCCTGTGGCTCTTCTTTGCGGGCGGGTGGGAATCCGCCGTCGTGCCGGCCGGCCCGCCCGAGGCGGGAACAGGGGTCTGACCCCTTTTCCTCCCTTAGCCGCCGGATGCCACGAAGAGCAGCGGCCCTCCGGGCCGGGACGTGTCGGCGCGGCGGATATCGGCGAGGGCTTTCTCGACCAGGTCGGCGATGAGCTCCTCGTCGGCCAGCTCCTGGAGCTTGCCGACGACGTGTTTGCGGACGAAGTCGTCGCGCTTCCCGACCCCCAACTGGTAGCTGTCGCGGTCCTGGACGTAGTCAACCCCCAGGCGGCCCAGCAGCGCCACGGCCTCCCTCATGCGGCGGACGTTCGCCTCGCGCATCTCGCGTTCGTGCTCTTCCCTGGTAAGCCGGACCGTCTCGACGGCCATCGAGGGGTTGATGGCTGTCTTGGCGGCGAAGTAGGAAAGGAACAGGAAGGCAAACCTATTGTGACGCAGCTCCCAGGCGCCCCGGTTCGCCTCCTGCCGCACCTCGTCGAAGCGATGGTCCAGTAGGCTCAGGTACTGGTAGATGTGGGGATGATCGAGGAACGTGCCGGACCTGACGATCTCAGCCGCCATCTGGCGGCCGGCCTGCGCGATGCGGATCATGCCGTCGCGGTAACGCTGCTCCCACTGGTCGGCGCGTTCGACGCAGAGGGCCGTGGCCTCGGGCGAGAGCTGCGCCCTCTGGCCGGCGAGCATATCATCGAAGGCTTCGGCCGCCTCGCGGGCGGCGGTATTCGAGTCGCCGCGCCACTGCGCCATCAGGGCCGCCAGGGCGTTCGCCTCGGCGCCGACGAAAACTTTCTTGGCCAACTGTTTCTTCAGGGCGGACAGGCGCCTCTTCTCCGGTCCTGTCGGCTGGCCGGGATATCCCTCCGCCAGCCAGTCCAGCACGTCCGTTATGCGGTCCTCCACGTAGGTCATCTCCGCCACCCGCCGCTCGACGACCATCTCTTCCAGGACCTGCTGCATCTCTTCGTCAACGGTGAAGTCGCCGGCCAGGACGCCCTCATCAGTCATCTTCTCCACGATGCGCCCGATGACGTCC
>JAUVVP010000488.1 GCA_030604585.1 Planctomycetota bacterium
GCCGCTGAGATCATGGGCGAGGCCGACTCCGTCGAGCTGAAGGACGACGCGGCCTGGTTCGGCGAGTACCTGCGGGTCGGCGTGACCTGCCCCAGAGGCGAGGGCGAGCCCCTGGAGCGCTACTTCTTCCTGAGAAAAGAGCGCGGCGAGCTGCGCATAACGGGCCCGGCCCTGTAGAACGGCGCCGGGCATCGCGCCGGTCCTCTTTCGCCGGAGGGTCCAGTGGGCAGCCCAAGGGGCAAGCTGTTGCTCGTCGGTGCGGCGTTCCTCGTCGGCCTCGGCCTCTCGTTCTGGCTGGAGCGCCTGCCGGCTCCCCGCGCCGAAGGCTCGGCCGCTCCGCAGGCGCCCGCCTCCAGGTTCGACTTCCGCCATCGGCGCGTCATCTGCATGTCGCCTGCCGTGGTGGAGATCGCCTTCGCCCTGGGAGCCGGGCCGCGCGTGGTCGGCGTCAGCCAGCACACCAGGTACCCGCCCCAGGCCCTCCAGAAGCCGCTCTGCGGCGGCTACTTCAACCCCAACTACGAGATCATCCTGTCCCTGGAACCCGACCTGATCGTCACCCAGGGCAAGGCCGAGGAGCTGACGGACTTCGCGCAGACCAACGGCATTGAGATCGTTTCGCTGGACCTGCGGGACCTGGACTCCATCTTCGCCGAGACGAAGCGGCTCGGGCGCGTCCTGGAGGTGGAGGCCGAGGCGGAGCTGCTCTGCGCCGAGCTGCGCCACCGGCTGGCGCAGGTCCGTGTCAAAGTCAGCCGCAAGCCGCGCGTCGCCGTGGTCCTCGTCGCGGGCCGCGAGCCGGGCTCGCTCAACGACATCTTCGCGGTCGGGCCCGGCGAGTTCCTCCACGACCTGATTGAGATAGCCGGCGGGCGCAACGTCTTTGACGATCTGCACGCCGGCTACGCGGTCGTCAGCAAAGAGGCCCTCCTCCAGAGGGCCCCCGAGGTGGTGGTCGAGCTGCACGGCGAGGGCGCGGACGCCGCCGCCACGGAGCGAGAGGCCCGCCGGCTCTGGCAGGCCTTTCCCACATTGCCCGCCGTCCGGCAGGGCAGGGTGCACGTGATCGAGTCAACTTACGCCATGATCCCGGGGCCGCGCGTCGTGCGGCTGGCCGAACGGCTCGCCGAGATCCTTCACGGGGAGGACCGGTAGTGGAAGCGCCGCTGCTGAGCGTACGGGACTGCTCTTTCAGCTACCGGGGCGGGGACTTCCGCCTCCAGCGGGTCTCCCTCGAGCTGCACCCGGGCGAGGTGGTCGGCATCGTCGGGCCGAACGGTTCCGGCAAGAGCACGCTGCTGCGGCTGATGGGCGGCCTGCTGCGGCCGGACCGGGGCGACGTGACACTCGACGGGGTAGCCGTGCGTTCTGTGAGGCGCAGACGGCTGGCCCGCCGGCTTGCCTTCCTGCCCCAGGACCCCGAGACCTCGTTCCGCTTCGCCGTTCGCGAAGTCGTCGCCATGGGGCGGTACCCCTACCTGGGCGCCTTCGGCTTCCTGACCGGCCGGGACATACAGGTGGTTCAATCCGCGCTGGAGGAGACGGCGACGGCGTCGCTGGGCGACCGCAGTTTCTTCACGCTGTCGGGCGGCGAGAAGCAGCGCGTGCTGATCGCCGGCATCCTGGCGCAGGAACCGTCCGTCATGCTGCTGGACGAGCCGACCGCCGCCCTCGACATACACCACGGCTCCCAGGTGCTGGACCTGCTGTGGGGGCTGTCGCGCAGGGGCATCGCGGTGGCCGCCGTCACGCACGACCTGAACGCCGCCAGCCTGTTCTGCGACCGGTTGGTGCTGCTCTCGCGGGGCCGGGTAGCCCGCATGGGGACCCCGGCGGAGGTGATGGACGAGGCGCTGCTGTCGGCCATATACGAGGCGGACGTGCGGATCGTGCGCAATCCCCTCACGTCCACGCCGATGGCCCTGGTGCTCGGAAAGGCGGCGCACGATGCGAGCTAAGGGCTACCTGAGCGCGGGCCGGTTCGGGACGATAGTCGCCGTCTCCCTGCTTGTGTGGCTGGCGGGCGGGGCGGCGTGCCTCTTCTGGGGGCAGGAGAAGATCCCCGCGGCCCGGGTGCTGAGCATCCTGACCGGGGCAGGCGCATCCACCCAGGAGCTGAACATCGTACTGATGCTGAGGCTGCCGCGGGTGATGCTCGGGCTGCTGGCCGGCGGCGCGTTTGCGGTGACCGGCTGCATATTCCAGGCGCTGCTGCGCAACCCTCTGGCCACGCCGCACACGCTGGGCGTCTCGGCGGGCGGGGCGCTCGGGGCGGCGGTCGCGATCTCCCTCGATCTGTCCGGTCCCCGGATCGGGCCGCTCGGCTCGGTGCAGTTCTTCGCCCTCCTGGGCGCCCTGGTGAACGTGGGGATCATCTACCTGCTGGCCCGCCGCAAGGAGACCTTCTCGCCGCTGAAGCTCCTGCTGGCGGGAGTGACGCTCGGGCTGATCGCTTCGGCCATGATCATGTTCATCCGCTTCGTCTCCGACCCGCACAAGCTGGTGCGCGTGGACAGGTGGCTGATGGGCGGGCTGGACGTGCAGGGCTTCCGCAGCCTGGCCTCCATCCTGCCCCTGTTCGTGCCGGCC
>JAUVVP010000171.1 GCA_030604585.1 Planctomycetota bacterium
GACAGGAGAAACGCTCCCATTCAATGCGTCGTGTTCAGCCTGCTCTGTAGCGGACCAGCGTTCTGGCGTCAAGTCGGAGCAGGCGAGCACGGTCTTGGCCCCGGCCGCGGCGGCGCTGCCAATGAACTCGATCCGCTCGCCCTAGTGGCCCGTTAAGCAGCGGACCTTGTGTTCCGGCACCCCCGGCGAGACGCCGGGGGCTACCCGTACCGGGTAGGCGGGGCGTCTCGCCCCGCTCTTCGCGAATGGAGTGGCCAGGGGAAACGCAATGCTCCCAGTTACACAGTCCACTATGCAGCGGCAAGGGGGCCATCCGCGTGGCGGGGGACTGGAGGATGAAGTGCGAAGGACTTGCCCGCCGTACGGCGGGTGAAAAGGCTGAAGGGAAACGGATGGAAGGCCGGCCTAACTCGGCGGGGGGAAGACCATCGCTTCCATGTAGCAGGTCTGGAAGTCGGGCCGCGTGGCCAGCTCGACGTACTCCGTCTCGCGGCTGATGCGCTCGGCTTCCCGGCGGCAGTCGGCGCAGGCGAGCACCGTCTTGGCCCCCGTGGCGGCGGCGTTGCCGATGAACTCGATCCGCTCGGTGGGGATCGGGGGCAGCAGGCCGATGCGCTTGGCGTGCGAGCGGCGGATGAAGTTGCCGAACCCGCCCGCCAGCAGCACGCGCGACACCTCCTCGGTAACGATGCCGAACTCGGCGCCGATGACCTCGATCCCGGCGCGGATCGCCGCCTTGGCAAGCTGGACCTCGCGCACGTCCCGCTGGGTGAGCAGGATCGGCTGGCCCGTCTTGCTGCGCGCCGCCGGGACCAGGACGACCGACGGCTGGTCCTCGAAGCTCAGGATGGCCCGGCGCAGCGGGTCGGGCAGCTCGCGCGCCGTCTCGGGGTCGGCGATGCGGCCGGTCGGGTCTATCACGCCGGCGTCGAGCAGGTCCGCCACGGCGTCCACCAGTCCGCTGCCGCATATGCCGGTGGCCCGCCCCCCGCCGATGACGCTGACCTCTATGGCCTCATTGATGACGACCTTGCTGATGGCGCCCTCGGTGGCGCGCATGCCGTAGCGGATGCGCGCTCCTTCGAAGGCCGGTCCGGCGGCACACGAGCAGGCGACCAGCCGGTCCCGATTGCCGACCACGACCTCGCCGTTGGTGCCGATGTCAATGGCGAGCTGGACCTGCTCCTGGCGGGCCATGCCCGAGGCCAGCACCACGGCCACCGTGTCGCTGCCGACGAAGCCGGCGATGTTCGGCAGCATGTGCAGGTTGGCGTTGCGATTGATCTCCAGGCCGAGCTCGCGCGCCTTCACGTCGAGCGACTCGCGCACAACGGCCACGTAGGGCGCGTGCGCGATCGGACCGGGGTCCACGCCCAGGAAGATGTGGGTCATGGTGGTGTTGCCGACGGCCGTGGCCTCGTAGATGGACTCGGGTTCGATGTCGGCCTGGTCGCACAACTCGCCGATGATCTCGTTGAGGCAGGCGATCAGGCGCTTGCGCAGTTTGTCCAGGCCGTCCGGGGTCTTCTCGATGTAGCTGATGCGGCTGACCACGTCGTCGCCGAAGTGGACCTGCGGGTTGGTGCGGCTGGCGACGGCCCGGGATTGGCCGTTGGTCAGGTTCATCAGCGCACCGACGATGCTGGTAGTGCCGATGTCGAAGGCCACGCCCCAGATGCGGTCGGTTGTGTCACCGCCCTCGACCCACTGTATCTCGTTGCCCTCCAGGATGGCGGTCACCTGGGGGCCCTCCTGCCGGAGGATGGACGGCAGCGCGCGGATGAGCGGCAGGCCGGCCTCCAGCTCGTCGGCGCCGACGGCGGCCTTGAGCCGGTCCAGGTCACTGCGTTGGTCCTCGATGGTAGGCTCGGGGACGCTGACGAACCGCTTGCGCAGGTTCGGCTGGAAGGGGTACCAGGCGCCCTTTCCCTCGGCAAGGATCATCTGCTCGAAGAAGCGCGTCTCCTGCGGGACGGAGATGACCAGGTCGTTCTCGATGGCGAGCTGGCAGGCCCGGCGCCAGCCGTCGGAGAGCTCTCCTTCGGTGAGGTGCTCGGAATCGGCAGGGGTCGGGGCCGGCGCGCTCTCCAGCACCTCGACGCGGCACTTGCCGGAGGTGCCTTCGCCGCCGCAGGGCTGGTTGAGGATGATGCCGGCCTGGCCGGCGGCCTCGACCAGCTTGGTCCCGCGCAGGACGAAGACGCTCCGGCCCTCGGGCTGGAAAGTAACGCGGAAGGTTTCGCGAGTCATCGAGCTCCTCAGTTCCGGCGGCTGAAGATGCCGGCGAGAACGAGAACGAGAACGAGAACGAGCACGAGAACGAGAGGATAAGATGGGGGTCAGCCGAAGTCAAGGACGTTGGACGGGGCGGGGCGGTACTCCAGCGGCTCCATGGTGTAGGTGCCCCGGCCCTGGGTGAGGGAACGCAGCTTGGTGGCGAAGCCGAACAGCTCCGCCAGCGGGCCCACCGCGTGCAGGACGTGCAGGGACTCGCGGGAGATGACCTCCTGGATGGCCCCGCGACAGCTATTGACGTAGTTGATGACATCGCCGAGGTTGTCCTCGGGGGTGACGATCTCCAGGCGCATGTAGGGCTCGTAGAGCTGGCAGCCCCCCTCCTCGAGCGCGCGGCGCTGGGCGATGGAGGCCGCCGCCTCGAAGGCCAGGTCCGTCGAGTCCACCGGGTGGACGGAGCCGTCCGTGAGCGTGGCCTTCACGTTGATCAGCGGAAAGCCGTAAAGCACCCCTGCGGCCGAACTCTGAGTCAGCGAGCGCTGCACCGCGCGCACGAAGTGGTTGGGGAGCACCTCCTTTGCGACCTGGTTGTGGAACTCCAGTTCCGAGCCGCAGGGGGCGCGCTCGAACGCAATGACCACGCGCGCGAACTGGCCGTGGCCCTCCAGCTCCCTCTGGAAGGTCTCCTCGATGGTGATGGCCTCCTTGAGGCACTCGCGATACGAGACGCGGGGCTGGCCGACGCGCGCGTCCAGGCTGAACTCGCGCAGCAGCCGGTCCCGGATGATCTCCAGGTGCAGCTCGCCCATGCCGCTGATGAGCAGTTGGCCGGTCTGGACGTCAACCGTTTGGCGGACGGTGGGGTCCTCGCGGGCCAGCTTGTCGAGCGCCTCGTCCAGCTTCTTTCTCTCGGCCTGCGTCTTCGGCTCGATGGCCATCGAGATGACCGTCTCGGGCACCTCCATGCGCTCGTAGACGATGGGTTTCTTCCTGTCGCAGAGGGTGTCGCCGGTGACGGAGACCCTCAGGCCGGTGGCGGCCACGATGGAGCCCGGCCCGGCCTGGTCCAACTGCTCCCGCGTGTTGGCGTGCATGCGGTAGAGATGGGTGAGGTGCTCCATCTTGTCCTGGTTGGCGTTGTAGACGCGGGAGCGCTCCCGCAGGACGCCGCTGTAGACCCGGATGTAGTAGAGGTCCCCGTGCTTCTCGCTCTGTATCTTGAACGCCATGGCGCTGAGCGGCTCGTCCTGGTCGGTGTGGCGTTCGACGGTCTTGCCGGATTTCGGATCGGTGCCGCGCACGGCCGGGATGTCGACGGGGGAGGGGAGGTAATCGCAGATGGCGTCCAGCAGGGGTTGGATGCCGCGGTTGCGCAGCGCCGCGCCGCACAGGACGGGTTGGATCGCGTTGGCCAGGCAGGCCTCGCGCAGGGCGCGCCGTAGGTCGGCCGGCGTGATAGGCTCCTCGGCCAGGAACTTGTCGGCCATCCAGTCCACCTGCTCACTGACCGCCTCGATCAGCCGGCCCCGCCAGTGCTCGACCTCGTCGCGGTACGGCTGCGGCACGTCCCGGACCTCGTAGCGCGCCCCCAGCGCCTCGTCCTCGAAGAGGACGGCCTGCCGGAAGACCAGGTCAATGACGCCGACGAAGTCGCTGTCCTGCCCGAGCGGAAGCTGTACGGGAACCGCGTTGGCCCCGAGCCGCGAGCGCATCTCCTCTACCACGCGCAGGAAATCGCTGCCCGCCCGGTCCAGCTTGTTGACGAAGCATATGCGCGGCACACTGTAGCGGCGGGCCTGGTGCCAGACCGTCTCGCTCTGCGCCTGGACGCCCCCGACTCCGCAGAAGACGACCACCACCCCATCCAGCACGCGCAGGCAGCGCTCCACCTCCATGGTGAAGTCCACGTGGCCGGGGGTGTCTATGATGTTTATCTGGTATTGGTGCCGCCGGGGGGAGTCATGGCCGTCCTGCGCGGGCTTCCAGAAGCAGGTGGTGGCGGCGGCCACGATGGTGATGCCGCGCTCCTGCTCCTGGGGCTTCCAGTCCATGGCGGCCGTGCCATCATCCACGCTGCCCATGCGATGCAGGCGGCCGGTGTAGTAGAGGATGCGCTCGGTGACGGTGGTCTTGCCGGCGTCAATGTGGGCCGCGATGCCGATGTTGCGGACTTTGGGCAGGTCCATCGTGGCAGCGGCGCATTAGCAGGAGCAGGGAAGACGAGCAACGGACGACAAAGATCCCTTCCGCGAGGCAGCCGGCGCAGAAAGCAAAGGGCAGCCCACCTGCGCCCCCGGTTGGGGGCAGCGGGGCTGCCCTGAGGTCCGTCTCTCAGCGCCGCGAGGCGACGTGGGCAAAGGCGCGGTTCGCTTCGGCCATCTTGTGGGTGTTTTCGCGCCTCTCGTAGGCCGTTCCCTGGCGGCGGTAGGCGTCGGTGATCTCGTCGGCGAGGCGCAGGTACATCGGGCGGCCCCTCTTCTTGCGCGCCGCCTCCAGCATCCACCGGATGGCCAGCGAGACGCGCCTTTTCTCGTTGACTTCGTTGGGCACCTGGTAGGTCATGCCGCCGATCCTGCGCGAGCGCACCTCGATGATGGGAGCGACGTTGGTGAGGGCCGTCTCGAAGACCTCCATTGCGTCCTCTTTGTCCAGGCGCTCGGTGACCACGTCCATCGCCCTGTAGAATATCGTCTGGGCGATGCTCTTCTTGCCCCGGTGCATCAGGCTGTTGATGAACTTGCCGGCCAGTTTGTTCTTGAACCGGGGGTCAGGCGCCAGATGCGGGTCCGGGAAGTTATAGTTCAGCGACATGGGTCACGCTCTTTCCTGTGGTGGAGCGGGAGGCGAGGGACGCGGCCTAAGGGCTGGCCTTGACGCCGTATTTGGACCGGCTCCGGCGGCGGCCGGGGACGCCCATGGCGTCCAGCGTGCCTCGCACGATGTGATAGCGCACGCCGGGCAGGTCCCTGACCCGGCCGCCGCGCACCAGCACGATGTTGTGTTCCTGGAGGTTATGGGATTCGCCCGGGATGTAGGCGGTGATCTCACGGCCGTTGCTGAGCCTTACGCGTGCGATCTTGCGCAGGGCCGAGTTGGGCTTCCTGGGGGCCCGCGTGGTCACGTAGAGGCAGACGCCCCGCCTCTGCGGGCATTTCATCAGGTCGGGACGCTTGCTCTTGGCCTTTTGTTTCCTGCGTCCCTTCTTCACCAGTTGGCTGATGGTCGGCATACTTAGCGCCTCTTTCCGTTTCTGTTGTCTCTTCTGCGTCCTCGAGTCAGGCAAAGGGGCATTTTAGCTGGTCTCGGCCGGCGCTTCAAGCACCTTGATCGGCTCGGCCGGCTCCAGGCGTTGCACCTCGGCGTTGTGGAAGTCGGCGAAGCCCGTGCCGGAGGGGATCAGGTGGCCGAGGATGACGTTCTCCTTCAGCCC
>JAUVVP010000251.1 GCA_030604585.1 Planctomycetota bacterium
ACTACGGCCGGCTGCGAAGCCCGATGGCTGTGTTGTCGGCACAAAACGCCCTCAACGTGGCTTCAGCCACGCTTCCGGCGTTTTGCGCCTGCCGCCTTGCCCTCGGGCTTCTCGCTCGTCCTCGTCACGAACGGGGTTTCGCAATAGCCCCTTATGCGCCGGCCTGCTCTTCTTCCCCCTCCTGCTCGGGCATCGAGAACGCGAGCGTCACGGTGCCGACCTTAATCACGTCCCCGTTGTAGAGCAGGCACTTGGTTACCTTGCGTCCGTTGACGAAGGTGCCGTTGTGGCTGTCGCAGTCAACCAGCCAGTAGAGATCCCCGTCGTAGTCAATGCGGCAGTGTTTGCGGGATACGCCCGTCCCGGCGAAGCTCAAGTCGTTGGAGCTGCGGCGGCCGATAGTGAAGGAACCCAACCGGCCGAGTTCGACCTCCTGGCCGGCTTTGACCCCGTCTTTGACGGCAAGTCGGGCTTTCACAGGAGGGGGCCCCTTCCGCCAAAGACGAACCGCGTCACAGTCCGGCCGCTGCCGCCGCCTCATCCAGCGCCTGGCGCATATCGCCAGGGGTGTTGTAGCGTTCATAGTCCGACATGGCCTGCCGGAGGACCGCGCAGATGCCTTCCGGCACGGCCGGGTTGACCTTGCGCGGGTCCCCGATCCGCCTGTCGAAGGCGCTGGTCAGCTTATCGGCCGGCAGCATGGCGCCGAAGGGCGCCGCGGCACAGAGCATGTAATAGAGGACGGCGCCCGCCCCGAAGACGTCCGCCTTCTGGTCGGCCACGACCGGATAGGCGATAAGCTCCGGAGCCGAGAAGGCGGGGTCCACTCTCAGGCTCCCGTCCATCACGCGGGTCACCTGGGCATCATGGCGGCCGGCAAGGGGTTTGACCAGGTCGAAGTCGGTCAGTTTCACCTTCGCGCCTTCGCACACTATCACGTTGTCCGGGCGGACGGCGCGGAAGACGATGTCCTGCTCGAAGGCATGCTGGAGGGCGTCGAGGACCTGGCGGACGATGCTCAGAGCGAGGGGCACCTCGAGCGGCTCCCCCTTCCGCTCGACGACTTCCTGGAGGTTCCTGCCGCGCACGAACTCCATGGCGACGAAGAACCAGTCCTCAAAGCGCCCGCCCTTGTAGACGCGCACGAAGTTCGGATGGCGCAGCGTGGAGCTGTGCTTGGCGCCGCGGATGAAGCGGTTCTGGTCCTCCACGGTCACCTTGCTCAGTTGCTTGAGCACCTTCAGGGCCAGGAGGTTGCCGCTCTCGGCATCGCGGGCGCGGAATATGACGGAGGTATCGCCGTCGAAGACCACCTTTTCGAGCATGTACCCGGCGAGGCGCCGGCCGACCAGCCCAGCGGCCTGGCGGCGGGCCTCCTCCTCTTCCTCCTGGGTGCCCAGTTCGGCCAGGGCCGATCCCGTCCGCTTGCTGGAGGGAGGCGGATGGATGACCACCAGCTCGTGGCTGCCGACCGTTACGCGGTCGTCGTGCTGGAGTTGGACCTTGTCCCCGATGAACTCCCCGTTGACCTGCGTGCCGTTCCTGCTGCCGAGGTCCTCAACGCAGAAGCGGCCGTTCTCGAAGGTGAACTGGCAGTGGCGGCGCGAGAGTTGACCGTCGGAGATGCGTATCTTGCAGAAGGCGCCGCGCCCGAGCCAGACCGCCTCGTCCCCCTCGGTCGGAGGGATCTCGAACTCGAAATCGACCTGCCTGCCAACCTCGACGCGTAGGCGGGGGTTCATGACGCTCCCTTCCTGAAACGCGCGCCCTGACCTCTAACCGCTCTGCGAGCGCGCTATCTCGACGGCGGCCCGCACGTCTCTCATAACGTCCGCCATAGACTTATAGCGCAAATCGCTCTCCTTTGCAATACACTTTTGGACAACGCCTTCCAGCTCCTCCGGCAGGTCGGGGGCCACCCGGCGAAGGGGCAGCGGCTCGACGTTCAGGTGGTCCTGCATGCGGCGGCTGCGGTCGGCGCTCATCGGGAAAGGCCGCCGCCCGGTCAGTATCTCGAAGGCCGACACGCCGAAGCCGTATATGTCCGTGCGCTCATCCACGGGCTGACTTCTGACCTGCTCGGGGGCCATGTAGCTGGCCGTGCCGGCGCGCGCCCAGACGGCCCTGCTCTTGAGGCTGGCCGGTATGGTAAGGCCGAAGTCTATGATCTTGGCCGTGCCCTCCCGGCTGTAGAGCACGTTCTTGGGACAGAAGTCCCGGTGGATCAGGCCCTGGTCGTGGATGTAGCCCAGGCCGGCGCCTATCTGCAAGAGCAGGTCGAAGCGGTTCTCACGCACCCGCGGAGACTCCACCACGATCAGGGTCTCCAGGTTCGGCCCGTCCACGAACTCCATGACGATGTAGTACTCATCCTGAGGGCCCCGACCGTACTCGAACGTCTTGATAACGTTCGGATGGTCCAGGCGCAGCGCGATCACGCCCTCCTCGGCCTCGAACAGCGTCTTGAACCTGTCCAGCACCTCGACCGACTCGGGGGTCAGAACCTTCAGGGCGTAGATGCGGTCCGTCTCCGGATGCCTGGCCCTCCAGATGCGGCTCATGCCCCCGCTGGCGACCTCCTCCTCCAGCCTATACCCGCCATAGGGCTGCTTGCGCCGAGAGAACAGGAAGTCCAGGAACCTGGCCATAGCTCTCGCCCAGTGCGGAAGGAGTGCCTGCGCGGGCCGCCGACGGCCGACCTCACCCCCGGCCAAGGCGGCACGGCAACCGCGGCAGAGTCGGCCAGGACCGGCGCAAGAGGCCCAAGAGCGACCAGCCGCCAAGCCCAACTGAGTGGAAGTCAGCGCATGACCGCACGGAGGTCGGCCCTCCGACCGGACACACGCTCCCGCCGCGCAGGACATCCACGTCGCGTCCCGCCGACCCGACGGTTCACGCCCAGGCAGGTTGCTACTTCTCGCGACCCGGCAGGGACAAGTAGACCCGAGTCCCACCGATGCGCAGCCGGTCGCCGGCATGGATATCTGCGTTCTGCACCCGCTGTTCGTTGACGAACGTCCCGTTGCTGCTGCCCGGGTCCTCAATGCGCACGACGCCACCGTCTTTGCTCAGGGTGCAGTGCTGGCGCGAAACGGCCGGGTCCATCAAGGTTATGTCACACACGTCCGGGTCCCGCCCGATCGTCAGCCGCTCGCCATCGTGTATGACGAAGAACCTGCCCCTGTGCCTGTCGCTCCAGATGAAGAGGGGCGTAAAGGGCGCAGCACAGGGGTCGCCCCGGAATTCCAGGACGGACAGGTCGCCGGCGGACGAAGGCACGGGCTCCGGAGTCTCCTCGAGGGCGCCCCGCACCTGGGCCGTCTCCGAAGCCGACGCCGGCGCGGCAACCGCCTCCGCGCGGGCACGCGCGAACGTGCGGCCCAGCAGCATGGCGCTGGCCAGCTCGACGACCACCTCGCCCGGACTCCCGAACCCGCCCGCAGTCAGCAGCCGCCGCACCACCTCCGTCGTCTGAAGCCCCACACCGGCCTCGGGGCTGGTCAACCGGGGATAGTAATCGCGCAGCAGGTCAGTGCGATAGGCCTCCAGCGACTGCTCCGCGCCCCGCTCCGGCGCGCTCACACCCAGCATCTGCATCATCAACACAGCCAGCCCGACCAGATCGTCCTCCAGTCTCCCCGTAGTCGTCCTCTTGCCCTTGGTGCGAAGCAGGTCTTCGGCGGTGACCCAGTCATCCTCGGCGGCCGCCAGGCCGGCCAAGTCACCCTCGTCCTCCAGCTCGGCGATGTCCGGCGGCTCCTTGACCAGCGCCGCCAGGGCGAAATCGGCGACCTTGACCTTCTCCTCGGAGACGACGAAGACGTTCCGCACCGTCAGGTTGCCGTGGCAGTAACCCAGGTCGCGCGCCTTGTCCAGAGCCTGGGCGGTCTGGCGCACGAACAGCACCACCTGCTGCTCGGGCAGGCTGGCCTGGTCCTGAAGCTTCTGCTGGAGGGTGGGACGGTCCATGAACTCGGTGGCCACGAAGAGCTTGCCGGCCTCCTCGCCGCCATCCAGGACCTTGACCACGGAGGGGTGGTCGATCTCCTTCAGGCCCTCCAGTGCACGCACCAGGCCGGCCCGCCGGCCGGGCTCGCCCGGCACGGCCTCGTCCTTCAACACCTTCAG
Source organism: Planctomycetota bacterium (assembly GCA_030604585.1). GTDB lineage: Bacteria > Planctomycetota > Brocadiia > SM23-32 > SM23-32 > JAUVVP01. The sequence continues at coordinate 4,129 of JAUVVP010000251.1, forward strand.
CACGCATCGTTCGCCATCGTCCTGCGCCTCGTAAGCAACGGCGTACGGCCCTTCGCCGAGTTCCGCGCCCACCTTGTATCGGCCCAGTTCCTCCATGATCCTCTCCCCTGTAACGTCGGCTCCCCAACAATGACAACATCGTAGGCGCCTACATGTTAGCGCTTTTGCCGGACAAGTCAACTCATTTTCAACGCCCCGGGCGCCCTTGCCCGCAGGCCTATCCGGCGGCCCCCGGCGCTGCGCTCAGCATGCCCCACAGAAGCGCCGCCAGGCCCGCCAGATAGAACTGGCCGTCAATCATCACTCCCGTCAGCTCGCCGTCCGGCCTGTCCCAGCGCCGCAGCACGACGAAGGAGGCCACCGCGTAGGGCACGGCCACCAGCATGGGGAAACAGAATGAACTGGTCCATCCCGCAATGCAGCCCCCGCCCACGATCACGCAGGCCAATAGTGCCGCCAGGACGAAGAAGAGCCGCGCGGCGGCGTGCGTGCCGATGACCCCGGCCAG
>JAUVVP010000127.1 GCA_030604585.1 Planctomycetota bacterium
GGCCGGCCGACTGGTGGCGGAGGTCCTGCGGCTGATAGAAGACATCGCCGAGCCGGGGCTGACGACGGAGCAGTTGGACAGCGCCGCCGCCGACTACATAGAGCAGCGGGGCGCCAGGCCGGCCTTCAAGGGCTACCGGGGCTTCCCGGCCAACATCTGCACCAGCCTCAACGAAGAGGTCGTGCACGGCATTCCGGGCCCCTACAAGCTGAAGGAAGGCGACCTGCTGAAAGTGGACGTCGGCGTTATCTGGCGGGGATACTTCGGCGACGGCGCGACGACGATCCCGATCGGCGAGGTGCCCGAGGCGGCCCGCAAGCTTATGCAGGTCACCCGGACGGCGCTCAGCGCAGGCATCTCGGCCGTGCGGCCCGGCGTGCGGGTCAGCGAGGTGGCAGGGGCCATCCAGCGCGAGGCGGAAGGAGGCGGGTTCAGCGTGGTGACCGAGTACACGGGACACGGCATCGGCCGGTCCCTGCACGAGGACCCGAAGGTGCCCAACTTCGTCTCCTCCGGCCTGCTGCGTCAGGATGCGGTGCTCCAGAAGGGCGCCACCGTCGCCATCGAGCCGATGGTGAACGAGGGCACCGAGCGGACCGAGGTCCTGGAGAACGGCTGGACCGTGGTCACCAAAGACCGCAAGCTCTCGGCGCACTTCGAACACACGGTGGCCGTGGACGAGAACGGAGCGGTCATACTGACGCTGCCATAAAGGGTTTGCAGGGCCTGCCGATAGCTGATATAATCGAGGTTTTGGGCTGAGTATGGCGAAAGAAGAACCCATCAGAGTCACGGCGCGGGTCAAAGAAGCCCTGCCCAATGCCATGTTCCGGGTGGAGCTTGAGGATGGGCACGAGGTCCTGGCCCACGTCTCCGGCAAGATGAGGATGAGGTTCATCCGCATCCTGCCCGGCGACACCGTCACGCTGGAGATGTCCCCCTACGACCTGACCAAGGGACGCATAGTCTGGCGGGACTGAGGGCCGCCGCCGCCGCGCGGCGGGCCCTGCGAGTCCTGTGTTTCTTTCACGACCGGCGTCGCCCGGCGCGCGCCGACAACGCAGTGGGTGCTGACGATGAAAGTTCGCTCTTCAGTGAAAAGGTTCTGCGAGGACTGCAAGATAATACGGCGCAAGGGCGTCCTGAGGGTCATCTGCCGCAACCCCAAGCACAAGCAGCGGCAGGGCTGAGGCGGATTCTGTCTCATGGGCACTAAAGGAAAGGCGGTTGAACGGATATGCCGCGTTTGGTCGGAGTTGACATACCGGCGGAGAAGCGCATCATCATCTCGCTCACCTATATCTACGGCGTGGGCAGCACGTCCGCAAAGAGCATCTGCCAGGTGCTCAGCATCGACCCGGACAAGCGGGCTCACGAACTGAGCGAGGATGAACTGAGCCGCGTCGCCTCCTACATAGACAAGAATTTCATCATCGAAGGCGAACTGAAGCGGCTGGAGGCGGCCAACATCGCGCGACTGAGGCAGATCAACTGCTACCGGGGCATCCGGCATCGCAGGGGCCTGCCCGTGCGCGGCCAGAAGACCCGCACCAATGCCCGCACGCGCAAGGGCAAGAAGCGCACCGTGGCCGGCAAGAAGGGCGTCAAGGAACTCGGCCATTAGGCCGCCTGCGGGTGTGGGTCCCTTGGCCTGATGCTCGTCGCCCGCCGTGGGACGCTCCAGGTGGCGCCGTGGAACGATCCGAGCTGCTGAGGCACCTGCTGGGCAAGGAAGAACTGCTCAGGGCGATCGGGCTGCTCGGTCCCCAGGGCCGCACCGACGCGCGCAAGTCAAAGAAGCTGCGCGAAGTGGCCGGCTTCTGCGAGTTGATACTCAAGTACGTCCGCCGGGTCCTCGCGAAGAAGGACTTCGTGCGGATCGTCGAGTTCTCCTGCGGCAAGAGTTACCTGGGCATCGTCCTTCTGGGCCTGCTGGAGGAACTCGAGCGAAAGCAGGCGGAACTGGTCGGCGTTGACGTGAATGCCGCCCTGGTGGAGAAGTGCCGGGAGCTGGCCCGGGCGCTGGGGCTGGAACGGGCGCAGTTCGTGGCCGGCCGGACTCTGGAGTTCCAGAGCGAGCTGGACTTCGACGTGGCGCTGGCGCTGCACGCGTGCGACACGGCCACCGACGAAGCCATAGCCAGAGGCATCCAGTTGGGCGCGCCGCTGATCATGGCGGTGCCCTGCTGTCAGAACCAGATACGCGGGCAGATAAAGTCGGGTCATCCCCTGACGGCCATGACTGAGTTCGGGCCGGTAAGGTACCGCCTGGCGAATCTGCTGACGGACGCGTTGCGCGCGCAGTTCTTGCGCAGCGCCGGTTACTACGTTGAGATGCTGGAGATCGGCTCTCCGCGGCTCACGCCGAAGAACCTGTGCATCTGTGCGCGCAAGGTCAAGCGAAGGACGGCCGGCGGACGCGACGAGGGCTACAGGGCGCTGCGGTCTTTCTTCGGCGTGCGGCCCCGGCTGGAGCAGTTCTGCCCCGGCGTTGTCGGGCACGGAGAAGGCTGAGACTGCGTGCAACTGCACGTTCGATACTTCAGGAGCGACCAGAGGACGCAAGAATGGCCAAGAGCAGAGGAGCAACGCGGCGAGTGGGCGCCAGAGCCATAGCCCACGTGCACGCCACGTTCAACAACACGCGGATCACCATCACGGACCTGAAGGGCGACGTGCTCTGCTTCGAGACGGCCGGCTCGTGCGGCTTCTCCGGCGCGCGCAAGAGCACCCCGTTCGCCGCGCAGCGCGCTGGCGAACGCGTCGCCGAGAAGGCCAAGCGGCTGGGCATACAAGAGCTGGAGGTCAAAGTGAAGGGCCCCGGCTCCGGCAGGGAATCGGCCATCACGGCCCTGGAAGGGGCCGGGCTGAACATCCAGTCCATAGAAGACGTGACCCCGCTGCCGCACAACGGCTGCCGTCCGCCCAAGCGGCGCCGCGTCTGAGGCGGGGCATTCAGGGCGTCGTCACACATGGCTTGGAAGGAAGTTCTCGGCAAGAAGGCGAAGACCACATGGCGAGGCACCACGGACCGAAATGTAGACTGTGCCGGCGGGAAGGCGTGAAGCTGTTCCTGAAGGGGGCGCGCTGCCACACGGCCAAGTGCCCCATCGAGGGTCGCAGCAAGCCGCCGGGGATGCACGGCTGGCGGCGCGGCCGTCCGAGCGGCTACGCCGTGCGGCTCAGGGAGAAGCAGAAGTGCAAGCGCTATTACGGCGTGCTGGAGAAGCAGTTCCGCCGCTACTTCCAGATGGCGCAGAGGGCCGCCGGGAACACGGGTGAGAACCTGCTCTCGCTGCTGGAACGCCGCCTCGACAACGTTCTTACCATCTGCGGCTTCACCGTTTCGAGGGCCCAGGGGCGCCAGTTGGTCACGCACCGTCACGTCCAGGTCAACGGCCGGGCGGTGGACGTGTGCAACTACCTGGTTGAGGAGGGCGACGTGATCCGCCCGGAGCCGGACGACGCGGTCCTGGACGTGGTGAGGGCCCGCCGCGAGGAGGCCGGCCATCCGGCCCCCGGCTGGCTGGAGATCAACGATGCCGACCTGACGGTCAGGGTCCTGAGGGGGCCCGTGCGTGAGGACGTGACGGCTCAGGTCGAGGACGGGCTGATCGTGGAGTTCTGTTCGCGCTGACGCAGGGGCCGCAGCCGGCCATGACGGCAGCTCTTGTCTTTTCCTGCAAGGGGCATTTGGAGACGAATAGATGGCTGTTAGAGTGAGATGGCGGGGTTTGGAACTGCCCGTCCAGGTGCGACTGGACCCGGAGACGTCCACCGATACCTACGGGGAATTCGTAGCTGAACCTTTCGAACGCGGCTTCGGCCACAGCCTCGGCAACAGCCTGCGGCGCGTCCTGCTCTCTTCGATCCAGGGCTCCGCAGTGGTCGCCGTTAAGTTCGGAGGCGTCCAGCAGGAGCTGAGCACAATCGACGGCATCCTGGAGGATGTCCCCGAGATCGTGCTGAACATCAAAGAACTGCTCCTGCGCCTGGAGCCCGACAACGAAAAGGCCGTGCGGGTGGAGGCCCACAAGAAAGGGGTCGTTACGGCCGGTGACATAGAGCCCGACCCCGACGTGACCATAGTAGAGCCCGGCCAGGTCATCGCCACGCTGACGGCCAAGACCGACTTCGTATGCGACATGACGGTCAGGAAGGGCAGGGGCTATGTGCCGTCCGAAGAGCACGAGGAACTGCCGACCGAGATCGGCGTCATACCCGTTGACGCCCTTTTCTCGCCCGTCAGGCGCGTCAGCTACCGTGTGGAAGATACCCGCGTCGGGCGCCTGACAAACTACGACCGCCTGATCCTCCAGATACATACCAACGGCATCGTCAGCCCGGAGATGGCCCTCGTGGAGGCGTCCAAGATCCTCCGCAAACACCTCAATCCGTTCGTGGAGTACTACGAGCTGGGCCGCCAGCTCCCGCTGGAAGAGCCGGAGCCGATACCGGAGGTCAAGCACCTGGGCACGCCGCAGGTCCCCGAGTCCAAGCTCTCCATGCCCATCGCTGCCCTGGACCTGAGCGCCCGCGCTTCGCACTGCCTCGAGGGCGAGGGCATAAAGACGGGTAGGGAACTGCTGGCCAAGTCGGAGAAGGAGCTGCTGGATATGCGCAACTTCGGCAAGGTGACGCTGGAAGAACTGACAGAGAAGCTGGCCGAGCACGGGCTGGAAGTCGGCATGCTGGCGCCGCAGGAGTAGGGCTCAGGCATCCGGGAAACACACCGCTCAAGAGCTGAAGTGACCCAAGATGAGGCACCGTAAGAAGGGACGAAAGCTGAACAGAACGGCGAGCCATCGCATGGCGCTGCGCAGGAACCTGGCCGCAGCCCTGCTGCGCCGCGAGCGCGTCGTCACCACGCCCGCCAAGGCCAAAGAGGTCCGCCCCTTCGTGGAACGGCTCATCACACTGGCCCGGCGGGCACTGCCGTTCAGGGACACCGGCCGGCCCACCGAGCGCGCGAAGTACCTGCACTACTACCGGCTGGCCCTGGCGCGCCTCCAGGACAAGGAGATGGTCCAGAAGCTCTTCGGCGAGGGGCAGTGGCGCCAGGAGCAGGAGTCACTTGCCAACAGGTATGCGGACCGGCCGGGAGGCTACACGCGCATCGTGCACTTGGGCGGCAGCCGCCTCGGAGTGCCCGTGGGCAGCACAGTCGGCAGCATCGCGAAGCTGTCTTACGAGATGGCTGGCGTGGAACGGACCCTGAAGCTGACGGGCAACCGCCTGGGCGACAATGCTCCGCAGGTGCTCTTCGAGCTGGTCGAGAAAGAGAGAGCCCCCGGCGCCGGCGAAGAAGTGACCCCGACCGTCGCCGTGTCCGACCAGCCCGAGGCAACCGAGCAACAGGAAGACTCGCAGGAGGAAGCCGCCGGCGAAGGGGCCTCGCTCCAGTAATGAGCTTCGCGCTGGCAAGAGAAACAGTCTTCGGAGAGTCGTCGTCCTCGAAGCCGTTGTTCTCGCAGGGATTACGAGGACGAGGCGTCTCTTTTGCTGCGCACGCTCCAGTAAAACGCCGCAGCCAATCCCGTGCGGGAAACGACAAGAGGACGGACCGTTCCGGCGGTCCGCCCTCTTTCGCGTTAGCGCTTCTCGCCTCCTGCGCCTCGGTCGAGCCCTATCCTCCCAGCACCTCGTCAAGCGCCTTCTGATAGGCGGCCTTCGGCTGGGCGCCGATCATCCGCAGGTGCTGCACCTCTTCGCCGTCCTTGAAGAGCAGGACGGTGGGAATGGCGTTAATGCCGAAGGTGTTCGCCGTCTGCGGGTTGTCGTCCACGTTCAGCTTGCAAGCCTTGACCTTGCCGGCATTATCACCGGCGATCTCCTCGATGATGGGCGAGACCATCCTGCAAGGGCCGCACCAGGGCGCCCACATGTCCACCAGCACGGGCAGGTCGGATTTCAGCACTTCGGCTTCGAAGTCGGCATCGGTGATGTCCTTGACGTTCTCACTCACGGGCCTCTTTCCTCCACTTTCAGCGCGGCCTACGCGCTACGAGACGGGCATTTGCTCCAGTCTGTGTTCGGCCTTGGCCTTCAGGTTCTTCAGCAGGCGCTTGGCCACTCTCTTGTTGTACTCTGGCTCGCGGCGCCACCTGCGCCGGCGACTGTCGTCGCTCAGGGCGAATGGCTGTTTAGGCTTGATGGCGTCCGCCTCCTGGCCCAGCCATTGGATGAGGTCCTGCATCCTCTTACGCGCTTCCCCGTAGCTCTCGCGCGCAGCGGCGGCATTCCCCTCCTTGGCCTCCTGATCGCCCGCCGCCACCAGATCGTCA
>JAUVVP010000004.1 GCA_030604585.1 Planctomycetota bacterium
CATGAAGTGGTACTTCTCGCCCATTCTCACGGCCAGGGCCGAGAACTCGTAGGCGTTCTCCTTGCCGTCAGGGCGCAGCCAGGACGCGGTGCCGCTGACCGGCTCACCCGTTCGCCAGCACGTGCGGAGGGCCGCGAGTTCCGCGTGGGTCATGTGGGCCTCGGCGAGGTGGGTCAGGTCGTCGGCGTTCTCCAGCTCCTCCCTGGTATAGCCGGACATCTGCACGTAGCGGTCATTGCAGAAGATCAGCCGCCGCTTGCCGGTGGCAGAGTCGTACTCGGAGATGTTGATCCCGTCAAAGGCGGTGCCGACCAGGTGGCGGAACCTCTCCTCGCTCTGGCGCAGGGCGTCCTCAGCCTGCTTGCGCTCCGCCAGATTGTCCAGCCAGTGCCGAAGCGTTGCGTCGGGGCTGCTGTCGCCAAGCAGCTCCTCGGGCAGGACATAGTAGAAGTTGCCACAGGGCCCGGTACCGACAACGGCGACAGGATGAGTGCGGAGCACGTTGAGCAGCACATCGGGTGAGAAACGCCGCCGGTCGTACTGGCAAATGGCCAGGCACCTGCTGCCGGGAAAGAACTCGTTCAGCTTGGCCTCATACTCAACCAGTCGCTCCGATCCCGGCAGGCCCCGCAGCGCCCAGCTCATCTCGCCCGTCACTCTCAAGGCATGGTAGCCTTCCCGCAAGGCCCGCTGTGTTTCTGCCTCGAGGAGGTCGATCATGCGGTCAGGATCGAAAACACCTCCCTCGGCGTAGGTGTCGCGCTGGCTGAGGATGGCCAGTTGCCCGCGGATCAGGTACGGCTCCGGGTCCAGTCCGTCGTCGCGCAGATACTGGAGGACGGACTCAGCAACACGAACGTCGGCAATGTAGATTACCTTCTCGCCCCGCTCCAGTCCGTGTCGCAAGAAAGGCGTGAGCAATGCCCGGTGCTCCGCTTCCGTTTCATACAAAGCACATACGTGATGACCCGGACGGAGCTCGGCGACCGTACCTGGCAGATTGCTGTTCCACCCGTTTCCTTGCCTTCCCGACTCAGTGCTCGACCGCATGGTCACCCCCTCCGACAGCCGTTGCCTGCGCGCCAGACATGGGACGGCAGAGGCCAAGGCCGTGTCACACTGCGGTGGGACACGCCCGGAGCTAAGTACACGTTGACCTCGCGCCTGTCCGACGGCGCCAGGACCACCTCCGCGACGTGCCGATAGGTGGGCTCAGTTCCCCCTGCGGCCGCCAGCGCGGCCGGCACTTCACCTCTTTCCCCTCATCCTGGCACTTTCGGGTTATTCAAGGCGGAAGCAGTCTAACGCCTCAGGGCAGCGGAGTCAATAGCGCAGCACGAAGAAGCGGACGTGAGGGGGGCCATGCCTCGGCACCGCAAAGCGCCCGGCAGGCCACCAATTGCGCGAGCGTTCTCTTATATGGAAATCCACGTAGATGGAATATGGCGGGCGCCTGACTTGGCGGAATCTGCTGCGGCGTCAGCGCTGCGTGAAGCCCCGTAGGAGCCGGCGAGAGTAGCCCGGCGATCCATCGCCGGCAATCGGGCTGACAAAGGCACGATGATGATGTTCGTGGGTTGACGTCCAACCGTCCCTTCGGGACGGAATGGGTGTGTGCGTGCCCTTACCCCAGCGATGAATCGCTGGGCTATTATCAAGCGTCCCTTCGGGACCCTGGCAGAAGAAACAGCCTTCGGAGAGCCGTCGTCGTCCCGCCAAACAGGCGGCGGGCAAGCCTCGTCGTCGTCCTCGTCCTCGAAGCCGTTGTTCTCGCAGGGGCTACGACGACGAGGACCGTTCGCTGCGCTCACTGAGCACGAGGCGTTTCTCTTGCTGCGCAAACGTCAATAGATGGCTGTGTGGGTGCCCTTACCCCAGCGATGAATCGCTGCGCCACCATCAGGCGTCCCTTCCGGACCCCCCATACGGCGGACATCTTTCAGAATACCGATCCTGCATTTGAGGGCTTCCAACAGAATGAACTGCAGAGCGCCCGTCAGAGGCGGTGAAGCTCGGTGTTCTGGGCGGTGAATCCTTCTTGTGAGAAGGTCTACGCGCCGAGGCCGTAGCGCTTCAGCTTGGCATACAGGGTGCTGCGGTCTATGCCGAGCATCTCGGCGGCCCTTTTCTTGTTCCCCCCTGCCGCCTGCAGCGCGCTCAGGATGTGCTTGCGCTCCATTTCGTCGAGCGGCGCTACGGCGTCGCCGGCACCGGCGCCGGGCGCTGCGCGCAGTTCCTCCGGCACATGGTCGAGCCCGAGCACTGGCCCGTCGGCCAGCAGCACCATCCGCTCGACGACGTTCTTGAGTTCACGCACGTTGCCGGGCCAGTCATAGGCCTTGAACAACTCGAGGACCCCCGGAGCGAAACCTTCGACCGAATGCCCGGTCGAGGAGTTGATCTGCTCCAGAAAATGCCCTGCCAGCAGCTCGACGTCGCCGAGCCTGTCGCGCAGCGGGGGCAGCACGCACCGCAGCCGGTCCAGGCGGTAGAATAGGTCCTGCCGCAGCCGGCCCTGTGCCAGCGCCTCGGCGGGGTCCCTGTTCGTCGCCGCGATCAAGCGCACGTCCACCGCCCGGTCCCGCGTGTCGCCCACCCTGCGCACGTTCCCCTCCTCCAGGGCGCGCAGCAGCTTGGTCTGGCACTCCAGCGGCATCTCCACCACCTCGTCCAGAAACAGCGTCCCGCCGTCGGCCAGCTCGAAGCGGCCAGGCCTGTCAGCGACCGCCCCCGTAAAGGCACCCCGCACGTGCCCGAACAGCTCGCTCTCCAGCAGTCCCGTCGGAATGGCGGCGCAGCTCACGATCTCCAGAGGGCCCTCGCTGCGTCGGCTGTGCTGGTGGATGGCTCGCGCCACCATCTCCTTGCCAGTGCCGCTCTCGCCGCAGACCAGAATGCCGGCATCAGTCGGCGCCGCCTTCCGGATGAACTCGTACAGGGCCTGCATCGGCTCGCTCCGGCCGACCATGTCGTAACGCTGCGCCAACTGGCGACTCAGGCTGCGGGCGCGGCGCGATAGACGATCCATTGAGCGAACGTTCTCAATGGCCGCCCCCGTCTGTATGGCGACGGCAAGCAGATAGGTCAGGTCCCGGTTGGTGAACTCCGCAGTCGGATCGGCCCTGTCGCAGTATATCAGGCCCAGGTCCTTCGAACCCACACGGATCGGCACGCAGGCGACGTTGGGGCTCGGGCCGGCGTTGCGCCACACCCCCGCAAGGCCCTCGCGGCGGCATCTGTTAACCACGGACAGGCTGACGCCGAGAGCCTCCAGGCTATCCCCGAAGTCATGTCTCGATTCCAGGAAGGGCCGCAGGGCCTGGCCCTCCTCCAGGACAGGTATGACCCTGTCCACGCTGAGCGTTCTGCGCAGGACTTGCACGACGCTGTCGAAGAGCGCTTGAAGGCTTCTGACGGAGACGGCCAGCTCCGTCAGGGTCAACAGCAGCCTCAGACGATGGTCGTCTTGAAGCGTCTGGCCGAGGGGCCCGGCCGGGCCGCTGCCCTGGAGGTCGCTGAGACGGATGGTCTGGGTTATCTCGGCGCTTGCGCCAGGCCGTTCCGGCGCGGGGCGCTCCGCAGGCGCCGCTCCCTCGACGCAGAAGGCGAGCACAACGCTGCCAAGCTGTATCTCGTCGTTGTGAACCAGCTTGCCGGCCAGCACAGGCGCGCCGTTGACCACGATCCTGTTGTGGCTGCCCAGGTCATTGATGTGCCATCCGTCGCGCCGCTCGGTCATCACGGCGTGATAGCGCGAGACCGTGCGGTCGTCGAGCTGCACGTCGTTGTCAGCAGCGCGTCCGATGGACACTCGCGGGCCGGCCAACCGGAACTCCATGCCCGCCGCGGTCCCCTCCTTGACGAACAGGCTGGCCATCAGAGCTTCTGATAGGGGTGGAAGAGCTGCATGTACTGGTCCTGGGCGTAGCGGTCGGTCATGCCGGCGATGTAGTCGCAGACTGCGCGATGCACACCGACCTCATCCGCCCAGCGCTCGTACTGCGGGGGAAGCTGACGCGGGTCCCCCACGTGGGCACCGAATATGCCCTCCACGAAGCGCCGGGCGCTGTTGGTCATCCGCACAACTCTGTAATCCATGTAGAGGGTCTGATGGAGGAACTCCTCCAGGGTGTCCTTCTTCGCCTTCAGCTCGCGGCTGAACCGGACGACGTTGTCCTCCTGTCGGAGCGCGTCGCGCCACGAGGCTATCCCCCGCGATTCTATCTCCCGGCCGGTGCACTCGACGACGTCGGTCACGAAACGGTCTATCAGGTGGCGGATCGCCTGTCGGCAGCGGAGCGGCTCGGACAGGTCGCCGTATCGCTGCCGGACCGCCCCTTCCGCCTCCTGCCACAGGTCGAGCCCTTGGAGCTTTCGGGGGGTCAGGATGCCGGCCTCGAGGCCGTCCTGAAGGTCATGGTTGTCATAAGCTATGGAGTCGGCGATGTCAACGACCTGTCCCTCCAGCAGCGGCGGCCCGGGAGGGACCCCCTCCGCCCGCGGTCGGTCCCAGCGGGTCCGGTGCTTTACGATGGACTCACGCACTTCCCCGGTCAGGTTCAGCCCGGGGAACCGGGGGTATTGGCGCTCCAGCAGGTCCACCACGCGCAGCCCGTGCTCATTGTGTTCGAAGCCGCCGTGGTCGGCCATTAACTGCCGCAGGGCCTCCTCTCCGCTGTGGCCGAACGGCGTGTGGCCCACATCGTGGGCAAGGGCAATGGCCTCGGTCAGGTCCTCGTTCAGTCCGAGCGCACGCGAGATGGTGCGGCTTATCTGAGTGACCTCGATGGTGTGGGTCAGGCGGGTGCGGTAGTGGTCGCCCTCGTGGTTCAGGAAGACCTGCGTCTTGTACTCCAGGCGGCGGAAGGCCTTGCAGTGGATGATGCGATCGCGGTCGCGCTGGTAGCAGGTCCTGTAGGCGGCCTCGGGCTCGGGGTGGCGCCTGCCCGCGGATTCCGCGCTTTTCATCGCACAGGGAGCGAGCGTCTCAAATTCCCGCTCTTCAAGCTGTTCTCTCAACACGGGACGCAACTCCGGACCGAGGCGGTCATCAGCCGCCGTGCACCCGGCGCAGCAGTTCCCACAGGGAATCGAGGGACTGCGCCATTACCTTGGTCTCGGCCAGCACGGGCATGAAGTTCGTGTCGCCGTCCCAGCGGGGCACGACGTGCCAGTGCATGTGGCCGGCAACGCCGGCGCCCGCCGCTTTGCCGAGGTTCAGGCCGATGTTGAAGCCCGAGGGCTTCAGGACGGCTTCCAGGTCCTCCCGACACCGGCGCAGGGAGCGGATCTGCTCCAGCAGTTCGTCGTCCGACAGGTCTCTGAGGTCGCCCTTGTGGGCCAGCGGGGCGATCATCAGGTGGCCGTTGTTGTAGGGCCAGCAGTTCAACAGGCAGAAGCACGTCTCCCCGCGCCACAGGACTAGCTTCTCCCTATCGTCGGCCGCACCGGCCGCCTCACACAGGAAGCACCCGTTCTCTTTGTCCGGTCGGCTGACGTACTCGATACGCCACGGAGCCCACAGTTGGTCCATAACGGCTCCATTCATTGCGGCAGGTTCGAATGGAACGGAACCCGGCCGGCGCCGCATCGCCTGGCACGCCGGCCCTAAAGATAATCCGTTGGGAGCGGGGAATCCAGTGCGAGGGCGGCTTGCGCCTTCGGCCTCAGCGGAAATGGCGGCGTTCCCCGCGCGGGCCGGCATAGTGCTCCCTGAAGAACTCGTCGCACCAGAGGCAGACCGAACCCAGCTCCCGCAGGCGGCGGGCCGCGTACTGCGCACCGACCTCGACGCCGGCCAGGGAAGCGGGCTGGCCCCGGTTCAGGGCCTGGAAAGCCGGCTCCCCGCGATACCGCTCGAGGATGTCCATGACCTTCTCCCGCCGGGCATCCCCGAGCGAGAACCACGTGGCCGGACAGCACGGGAAGACCTGGTAGAGCTGAATGGCGACCTCCTGGCTCGGGCTGCCGTCGTCGAAGAAGCCGACCGCCCCGGACCAGAGGCCGCAGAAGTTGTGGTCGGGATCGAGCCGGGCGGCCTTGCTTTCCAGCGCCCTGCCACGCGGCCAGTTGCCCTCCAGCCAGAGGTCTTCGGTCGCCCCCCAGAAGCAGAAGACGCGCTTCTGGGTCAGCGGGAGCCCGTCGCTGTCCTCGCGCCACTCGGCCGAGCGAAAGAGCCGGCCCAACTCCCCGCGCCGTCGGCCCCTCTGCCTGTGCCAGCGGTCCATGCTGACCACGTCAATGCGATCAACGCCGTGGCGGTCCAGTTCGCCCAGGACGTCCTCGGTGAGCAGGTCCCCGTTTGTCTGTATCATAAGGGGAAGGCCGGGGCCGAAACGCTCGCGCACGGCGTCGCAGATGGCCAGAAGTTTGCGCAGCTCGACCAGGGGTTCTCCCCCGGACAGGATCAGGCGCCCCATCCGGTCGGGCAGGTTGGCCAGGATGCGGAGGCAGTCCGGCAGCGGCAGCGTCCTGCCGTTCGGCCCGCTCTCGTTGTAGCAGTGGGCGCAGCGGTCGTTGCAGCGGTACGTGAAGACCCAGTACAGCGACTCCATTCGCCGGGCCCCCAAGGGTGAGGAAGCTGCCGGGAAGCCCATAAGCCGAGTCCTGTGATCCCGCGTGGGCGGGACGGCAGCCATTCATCTGGGAGCGCTGTTGCCAGCGCCCTCAAGCGGCCAACCCGGGAGTCATAGCGAGACGGGCCGTCTCATCCTCCCCTATTCGGCCTTGCTCCGGGCGGGGTTTACCCTGCCCTCGACGTCGCCGCCGAGGCGGTGGGCTCTTACATTAAGCCGCCGTGAGGCGGCCCCACCATTTCACCCTTACCCGCCTTGCGGCGGGCGGTATGGTTTCTGTGGCACTTTCCCTGGGATTACTCCCGGTGGACGTTATCCACCGCCTTGCCCTATGGAGCTCGGACTTTCCTCATCTGCCGCCTCTCCCCGCCGGGGAGGGGGCAGAGCGGCTGCCTGCGACTTCCCGGACAGCTTCAGGAGTATTATACGATATCCGCCGGCCCGTTGCAGCCTACATCTGACGCACAGGCAACCGGCAGCCGGCGATGGCGTCCGGCCCCGGGTGGTGCTTCAGGGCGAGGGACGGCCTTCCGATTGAGTTGCGCCCTCGGCCGCGCTAAGATCATGGCAAATGCCACTTGCAGGTCTGCGCCGGCCGGGGCGTCGGCAGGCCTTCCTTTCCCTATTGCGCCGGAGCGCGGATGGTCTTCAAGCGGATAGACCGCTACGTCAGTTGGGGTTTCCTTGCGCGCTTCTTTGGCGGCATGTTCCTCATAGCCGCCCTGTATGCCAGCTTCGACGTTCTGAAGCGGCTGGAGGAACTCCAGCAGGGAGGGCTGCGCCGCAGTCTGGCCACTCTGGCGGCCTACTACGGTTACCTTCTGCCGGCCTTCTTATTGGAGGTGGTGCCGGGCCTCATTCTGGTTTCGGCCGGCCTGGTCCTGGTACGGATGGCGAAGCAGCGGGAGCTGCTGGCCCTGAAGGCCTCTGGCACGAGCCTGTACCGGGTAACGGCTCCGATCTTCTTCTGGACCGCAGCGATAAGTGCCCTCGCGTTCGGCGTGCGCGAGGTGGCGGGGCCAGAGCTTGCCCACGGGAGCAAGATGCTCGGGCGCGTCCTCGATGACAAAGTGGAGCGCCAGATCCTGCTGAGGGACCCCGTGAGCAATCGGAAGCTCTTTATCGGGCAGTATGACTTCTCCCACCGCACGATGGACTATGTCTGGGTGTTGGAGTTCCACCCCGGGGGCTCGCTGAGCAGGACGATGCTGGCGGACTCCGCCGAATGGCTCCCCGAGGGCGGCTTGCTGTTGAAGACCGTCCAGGTGCGGGAGTTTGACCCCGCCGGTGCGCCCACGGCAGAGCCCGTCCTTCTGCAACAGAAGGAGCTCGAGGTGGGCCTGGGGCCGCTGGACGTGGTGCAGGCAGCCGAGCAGGACGGCGGCGCCATGGTGACGATGCGGCGGCTGAAGGAACTGCGCGTGGGGATAGGCCAGTACCCTGGCGTCCCCTACTTCCGCGTCGCGTTCCACTCGCGGCTTGCCTCCTTCTTCAGCCCCATCATACTGCTGCTGCTGGGGGTGCCGTGCCTGGTCGGATTCGAGCGCTCCGTCAACAGCCGCTTCCTCGGCGTCGTGCTCAGCATCCTGCTGGCCGGCGGGCTGTACGCGCTTACCTTCGTCTTCAGCAGCATGGGCAACAGCGGCACCCTCCACGCCGTCCTGGCGGGATGGCTGCCGACCATAATGAGCGGCGCTGCGGGCCTGTGGCTGTTCGAGTCCATGTTGACCTGACGGCGTTGGCCCTGCGCCCGGGGCAACGGGGCATTTGAACTGGCCCGCCGAAACAAGTACCCTCGACGCTCAACCATCGTCGGCTGTTTGGCGTCGTTTCCCGATTCACCCGAAAGGACCGTCCGGGCATGACTGAGCGAGTGAGAATTGGCCTGATAGGGGTAGGAGGCTTCGCGCAGGTTCACGTGGGCAGGTTGCAGGAAGTGGAAGAAGCCTCGATCGCGGCCCTGGTTGACCCCGACCCGAACAAGATCGCCGCCGTCAAGAAGCGCTTCCCGCACCTGGCGGACTGCCCCGCCTACGACGGGCACAAAGAGATGCTGGAACATGGCGGCCTAGAGGCAGCGGTAATCGCCTCGCCCCACCACGTGCACTGCGAGCAGATCGTTGACAGCCTGCGGGCCGGCCTGCACGTGCTGACCGAGAAGCCGATGGTCTGCACGATTGAGGACGCGCACAGAGTGATGGAAGAGGAGCAGAAGGCCGGCAAGCTGGTGGCGCTTGCCTACCAGCGCCACACACAGGGCGAGTTCCAGTTCGTGAAGAAGTGCATCGAAAGCGGCGCGGCCGGCGAGGTCCAGTTCCTCAGTGCGTTCCAGGGCCAGAACTGGATGAAAGGGGTGGCCGGCACGTGGCGTCAGATCCTGGCAGTGTCCGGCGGCGGCCAACTCAACGACTCGGGCAGCCACCTCATAGACATCATCCTCTGGGTGACGGGCCTTCAGGTCAGCAAGGTCTGCGCCGCGATCCAGAACTTCGACACGGAAGTGGACATCAACAGCGCGCTGACGCTGGAGTTCACCAACGGCGCCGTGGGCACCCTTTCGGTGGTCGGCAATTGCCCCGTCTGGTGGGAGGACATCACCATTAACTGCTCGGAGTGGTCGTTCTTCCTGCGGCAGGACCAACTGACCTACTGCACCGGAGACCGGGGAGAGATGCTAACGCTGCAGAGCACGCGCTACGGCGGGGGCTCGCCCGACCGCAACTTCGTTAGCGCGATACTGGGCCGGGAAGAGGTCCTGGCCCCCAGCGTGTGCGGCCTGCGCACCATCGAACTGACCGAGGCGGCCTGGAAGTCCGCCGAGATGGGGGAGCCCGTGTCCTTGTGAATGGCCGGGCTGCGCAGGGCCACCGTAACCGCAGGGATTCACGCAAGGAGTGAGACGGATGCTGGGTTGCACCTACGGAAAGCTCTTCCAGGTGACGGTGGCCGGGGGTTCGTACCAGGAAGGTCTGAGCATCAACATACAGGGCGTCCCGCCGGGGCTGCTGATTCACGAAGAGGATATCTACGCCGACCTGCTGTTGCGCAAACCCGGTCAGGGCGAGCTGGCCTCCCCCCGCCGGGAGCCGGACATACCCATAATCTACAGCGGGGTGAACGCCGCCGACACCATGACCGGCTTCCACACCAGGGGGTACACCAACGGCACCCCGCTCGTCGTGCTAATCCCGAACCTCGACCGACATTTCGAGCACATCGAGCAGTATCGGTCGACAAACCGCACGCCGCGTCCCGGGCACGCATCCTACGCCTCCTACCAGAAGTACGGCGAGTGGGACGACGCCATCGGGGCTGGGTTCTTCAGCGGCAGGTACACGGCCACCCTCGTGGCGGCGGGGGCCGTGGCCAAGCGCGTGCTGAAGGCCCACGGCATTGAGCTGTGCGCTTACGTGAAGGAGGCGGCCGGCGTCTGCGCGCCCGAGATGCCCCTCCAGACCATCCGCAGCCAGGTGGAAGCATACAAGAGGATGCGCCGGGAGAACGATCCCGTCTACGCCATGGTGTACAGCGAGAGGCGGATCACCCCGGACATGCGGTTCCTGGAGAAGATGGCGGTCCTGGCGGAGGTCGAGAAGGAGGTGCCCGAGATAAGCAAGCGCATGGAGTTCGATGAGCAGGCCGTGCGCGAGAAGTACGGCGTGCACCCCACGATGAACTGCCCCGACCTTGAGACTGCCGACGCCATGGCGCGGCGCATAATCGAGATACGCGACACCGGCGACTCGAGCGGCGGCTTGGTGGAAGTGATCGCCACGGGCCTGCCCGCAGGGATGGGCGAGCCCGTCTTTGCCAAACTGGACGGCGAACTGGGACGGATGCTCAGCATCGGCGCCGTCAAAGGAGTGGAAGTCGGCGCCGGACCCGCAGTGAAGGACATGGTCGGCTCAGAGTGCAACGACCAGATGCGGGTCCGCGACGGCCGGGTCGAGTTCGCCTCCAACAACGCCGGCGGCATCACCGGGGGCCTGACAACCGGGCAGCCGGTCGTTGCGCGCATAGCCGTCAAACCCACCCCAACGATTGCCAAACCCCAGCAGACGATAGACAAAGTCTCGCTGGAGAATGCCGCGCTGGCGGCGGTTACGCGCCGCGACCCGACCATTGTGGCCCGTGTCTGGCCCGTGGCGGAAGCCTTCACGGCCCTGCTGCTGACAGACCAGTACATGATGCACGTCGGCTATCGCGCCATGGCGGGATTCGAGGACTGAGTGCTGCGCACCAGGTGTGCCGCCGTAGGCCCGGGCCGGCCTGGCGGTGACGGCGGGCATCTGCGGTGTGGAGCATCAGCGGGTGGCCCGCATCTGCGGGCATGGTGCAACGGGGCGAGAAGGCGCGCACGGTCCGGCCGCTGCAAGCGCCGCGGGGGAGGAAGCGGTGCGTCTCTCCGGGCCGGTTGCGGGCGTCGCCGAGGGACGGCTGATCTCTGCCGTGCACACGTGCCTGCGGCGCTGGCGTCGGGTTTCGGCCCGGTTTCACGTCGCCTCGGCTGTCCGGATGTGGAGTGCCACGAGGGGACGGGCATTGACATGGCCCTGAGCGGTCGGTATCTTGACACAAGAGGGGTGGCAAGGACCTGCAAGCTATGAGATTTCTCTGTCCCGAATGCCAGGAAGAGTTCGACTGCTCGCGCCCCACGGGCGACGAGCCGTTGACGTGCCCGGGGTGCGGGCATGAGTTCGCAGACCCGGACCCGACCGTTGTTGATGACCTGGGTCCGTTGGCCGCCGGCGGAGTGGCGCCGGGAAAGGAACTGGGGGGCTTCCGCATAGAGGAGAAGGTCGGCATCGGGGCCATGGGCGAGGTCTACAGGGCCACGCAGCTCTCATTGGACCGCACGGTGGCGCTCAAGGTGCTGCCCTCCGTCTTTGCCGAACGGCCTGCCTTCGTCAAGCGCTTCTACGAGGAGAGCATGGCCCTTTCGGCCCTGAACCACCCGAATATCGTCACGATCATCGAGCGCGGCAACGTGGGCAGGATATACTTCTTCGTGATGGAGTACGTGACGGGGCGTTCCCTGCAAGAGCTGATGTCCGAGCCATTCGAGATCGAACAGATACTGAAGATCGCCAAGGGAACCGCCGCGGCCCTGAACTACGCACACAAGCAGGACGTCGTCCACCGGGACATAAAGCCCTCGAACATCATGCTGAGCGGCGAGTCCGAAGTTAAGATCGCTGACTTTGGACTGGCCGGCCTTATGGCGCAGGAAAGGAGAGCCATCGAAAGCGGCACGAAGCGTCCCCGCCGGATGGGGACGCCCGCCTACATGAGCCCCGAGCAGAAAAGGAATCCGCTTGAAGTAGACGGGCGAACCGATATCTGGGCCGCAGGAGTGGTGTTGCACGAACTGGTCAGCGGCCAGCGGCCCGAGATACCCCTGAGGCAAATGCCCAGCGAGCAGACTCAGACGGCCGACCCCCGGCTGGACCCGATCATCGTCAGGTGCCTCCAGGAGGCCCCGGAGGACCGCTACCAGACTGCGGCCGAACTGCTGGCGGACCTGACGTATTTCGAGGCCGAGCTGAATCGGGCCCCGAGGTGTCCTGCCTGCGGGAAGCTGAGCCCTGTGCGATTCCACCAGTGCGCTCACTGCGACGAGAGCCTGGAGGAGTTCTTTGACGTCTGTCCCGAATGTAAGCACGCCAACCGCAAGGAAGTGCGCCATTGCCTCCAGTGCGGCGTGGACCTGGAGAAGGGCCGCACAATCGTCAGCACCAAGGTCTCGATGCTGCTGGACCAGGCGGACCGCCTGAGGCTTAGCGGCAGTTTTACCGAGGCCTTGCGGATGCTGGACGAGGTGCAGACGGTGGAGGGCAGGACGTTCCAAGAAGAGCGCCGGCGCGCGCAGATGCTCCGGACCAAGACCCTGGAAGAGCGCCGAGAGGCGGCGAAGCGGGACTACGAAGAAGGCAAAAGGATGGTGCGCGAGCACAGGTTCAAGGAGGCTATCGCGCTCTTCAAGAGCGTGCCCAAGGACATAAGAAACACCACAGACGCCATCAGGGCCGCCATGCAGCTTCAGGCACGCCTTGCAGCCGAAAGGAAGTCGGAGGCGACCACCAACCTCATCATCATGGCTACCGGCTTTATCCTGGTGGTGATCATACTCCTCTTCTTGGTCCTCTGACGGCCTGCCGGTCCCCCCACCCTCACGTCAGATCGGCACTGCGCCCGCTCTTCAGCCGCCGGTCTGGTCGTCGAGGGCGGCCAATTCGGAGTCCAGACTGCCGGGCGGCTCGTAAAGCCTTTGCACCAGGCCCATGGATATGTTCATGACCATCAGCCTGATGATGACGATGATCGCAAAGACAAGGCCAAGGATGTTGAAGTAATCCAGGGCCTTCGAGTCCACCAGGCTCCCCAGGCCGATCATAAACGCGGCAATGTAGCCGAGCCCTTCGAGGGACCGCAGCTTCCGTTCGTCTTTGTCCATGACGCTGCCTCCAATCACACAGATAGTTCGCAGCAGACTCAGCCCGGCCACGCATACGCCGGGAGAGCGCCCCACCGCGTTGCCATTGGCCGCCACTATAGGTGCCCGCTGAGAGCGAAGTCAAACCGGGCGGGCTGAAACAGCCTCTGCTTGCCTTTCGTGGGCGTGCAACGGGTACGCCGCCCGGTCTGCCGCAAGCGCTCAGGACCGCATGAGGAGCGTCGTACGGACCGCTGTCGCATTCTCAGCCACTGGCGGCTCCCCTGGGATGCAGCAATAAGAATGCCACACAGCGTACAGTCGGCCAAGAGATGGGAATCGGTCCGACGTGGCGGCCACAGGAGACGCCGAACGGACGCCGGCATCCCGCTCCCCCTGCACGGCACTGCCCAGGAGACACACGCGTACGGCAGCCACGGCACGGGTGAGCGGACAGAGGCACGAGCGTCGGTTGGCAAGGATTCAGCCGGCGGGAACAGACCCGGCTCTCGCTATGGTCGCTTAGTCTTCGAAGGCGAGCTGGCCGGGGTACTGCGAAGGGGCGCGGCCGCGCTCCTCGGAGTTATAGTAGCGCCTCTCGCGCTGCTGCCTGACGAACTTCTCCTCCTTGAAGAGGACGTCCTGCTCTATGGGAATGAACTGGTGGCATGCCCGCATCAGCTCGTTGGAGGTGCTTTGCTCGAACGAGACGACCTCGGTTCGGCATCCGCGCACGTTCAGCACATTCATCAGGGGCAGGAAGTCGCCGTCGCCGCTGACCAGCACCACGCAGTCGAGCTTGGGTTCCAGAGTCACGGCGTCGAGGGCGATCTCCATCTTCCAGTCGCCTTTGCTCGTGCCGTCTTCGCGGATCGTCAGGTCCTTCTCTTTCACCTCGTATCCGCTGCGACGCAGGGCCTCCAGGAAGCCGCTCTGATCAACGTCGGTTTTCTGCACAACGTAGGCAATGGCCCGCACGAGCTTGCGGCCCCGCAGTATGCCCTCCAGCAGCTTGCGGTACTCGATCTTCGACTGGTGAAGCGTCTTAGCCGAGTAGAACATGTTCTGCACGTCCACGAATATCCCCACCCGCTGAGCCGTGTTCTCATACACTGTGTGAGCAACCACTGTGACAACCTTTCTGTCAGCCTGCGTGCAAAACAAAGGCGAACCCTCAAGCGCTCGCCGCACACTGTGCCAAGGGCGCACGCCCAACGTAGCTGGCGTGAATGTATCAACTGGTCCGGCCTCCGTCAACTGAATCGCGCAGGGCGAAACCTTCCGGCGGCGGCCCCGCTTTTCCGGTGCAGCCGTCCTTGCTCTCTGATAGAATATGCTGCGCGTTGCGGGGCGCCGCACGAAGGCGCCCGCAATGAGTGCCGCCTGCCTTTGCCCGAACGAGGACGCTCAGCATGAACGACGAGACCGCCGATCGACCTGAGGAAGATGTCCCCCCGGCCGAGCCGGACCAGGAAGCGGCCGCCGAGACCGGGCCCGCGCCGGTGCCGACCGATTTCCGGCGCAACTTCTGGCTGCTTGCCATCATCCTGGGAGTTGTTGTGTTTGCCTGGATCCTCACGGTGCTGTGGAAGCGGGTCCCGGAGGGAATGGAGGACTTGCCGCCGACAGGGGCTATGCGGCCCTTTCCGCCACCGGTCCAGCAGCGGCCGGTCCCCCGCCCCGCTCCGGTGACCGTCTCACGCGTTATCGGCTCGGCGTCGGAGGTGATACTGGCCTCCCCTGCCCGTTCATTGCAGCCGGGAGGGGTCACCTACCGGCTCGGCCGTCTCTTCGACATCACCCAACGCACGCCCGCTTTCCGGGCCCAGCACCTGATCCGGGTGCCGGGCCGGTGGGCCGACCAGCGGGAGGGCATCGTCGAGGGAAGCGCGCCGGGACTGAAGTTCCAGCCGGCCGGGGAAGTCGCCCCCATGGAACCACTGACCCGGGTCCTCGTCGTCTCCGCCGGCGAGGAGGTCCGCGCATACCCGGCCCGGGTACTGCTGGAC
>JAUVVP010000365.1 GCA_030604585.1 Planctomycetota bacterium
CTTTCGGCCACCTCGGGGACCAGCAGCAGGAAGGGGTCCTGCGCCAGCATCGGCGCCACCACCGCCTCCATGCCGGCCGCCTCCACAACCCGCACCTCAGCCTTCCCGATACGGCCCCCGACCAGCACCCCTTCGCGCTCCAGGACCGGGCCCATCTTCCCGAAATCGCGGTGCCTGTCATCCGCGTGCCGCCGGGACGGCACCGGCCTCTTGCGCCCCTCGTAGTCCACGGTGTAGAGCATCTCGAAGCGATCGAAGAGCCAGGGCACGGCGGCCATCTCCTCCAGCGCGTGCAGGCTGGTGTTGACGTGCAGGCCCGCCCCGAGGAAGACGATCTTGCCCCCGCAGTCCATCAGCCGCTGGTAGGGCGACTTCCTGCCGCACGGGGTCACCTGCGTCTCGTGGTCCCGCAGGAGTTCCCGCTGCATCGGCCCGATGGCGGCGCACGAATGCGTCGGGTGGAGGCCGCGGAGGGCCGTCGGCCGACGCCGAAGCGTCTCCGGTATCAGGCCCGTGCAGGAGGCCGTCTTCCGCACGTCGAAGACCGCATTGGCGCCGCGGATCCGGTCCCACGTGTGCGTCGGCACCACGACCGTGCCCGCCGCGGCGACCGCGTCCAGCAGGGCATCTATGACGGAGTCGGCGCCGCCGGCCACCCGGCCGAAGCTGCTCAGCGAGCTGTGCACCAGCAGCACGTCGCCGTCACGCACCCCGAGTTCCCGCAGCCCGCTGGCGATCTCCTCTCGTGTCACTTCCTCCACACCTGCCACTGTCTGAGCTCCTTACACCCCATCGCAAGAAGGTCTTGCCGCTCGGGCCCATTGGGTTAGACCCAGTCGTCCCTATGGGACTCTGCGGTGTGGTCAATCGCCATCCCAGCGATGAATCGCTGGGCCATTTCCGGTCGCCCCTACGGGGCTACACTCCTGCCGCCCACCGAAGCCCTGCCGGGGTGTTCGAGGGCACTGGCCCACCAATACACGCAAGGGGGTCGTGCACGGCATGGGGCCCTCCTGACGACCTACTGCGGGCCTTCATCCAGCGGGACTATCTCCAGGTCGTCCAGGTAGGCCTCCACTTCCGCGGCGGTGTAGCTGTGGATCCATGCTTGCAGGAACACGGTCCCCTCGGGCGCCGTGAAACGGGCGGCGAACGGCTCCCATCTGCGCGTCGAACCGCCGAGGCTGATCAGCCAATCTATCCATCCCCTCGGGTCCACCTGCTCGTTCAGGACCCCGCCGTCCTCATCGAGGAACTTCACGTATATGGCGAGGCCATCGCCCGAAACAGGGAGGACCTTGCCGCGCAGCTCGAAGCTTCCGGGGCCGACTATCGGGATGCGCGCCGAGCTGATGTTCGAGCCCCTCTGCCTGTCCGCATCCACGATATTGAGCGACGTGCGGCCGCCGGCGGCCCGTTCGGTCGACAGCGTGCCCATCCCCTGTCTCGGGATGGTCCAGCCCCAGTGAGCGTCCTCGAATCCGCCGTTTCGCAAGAGCGCGCCGTCGCTTCCTCCAGCCGGCGGCATCGGCGTGATCGTCGTCGTGATGGACGCCTCCGTCACGGGCTCTTTCAGATCGATCCCCAGTCGGAGCGGAATCGTCCCGGAGCGCATGTCCTCTTTGATGTGATCGGGGTGGATATCGAACTCACCGCCCCTCACCCGAATGTCCACCCGCACCGCTTCTTCGGTGTCGTAGACCATCAGCGAATCGGGGCCGTGCCGCTTCCACCGGCCGAACGTGATAAGGGCGGTGCCGAAGCGGCTCGGACTGTCGAAGCGGACCTCGTCGGTGACGGTCAAAGAACCGGCGCCCTTGCGGGAGTAGACGAAGGTCCGCTGAAGTTCGGCCAATCCCGGCACGTCATAGGCCGAGGAGATGTCGAGGACGAGCGTGTCCGCATCGTCGGTGAACTCGGTCCGGACCACGCGAGCGGCGGCATCTCTGCCCTGCTTTTGCAGCCGCCCTGCCACCAGCGGGACCGGATGGCCGTAGGAGTTCAGCAGGTTGCTGTCATACCGGCGGGCGCTGAAGGTCCGGGCTGTGTAGACCTCGGCTCCCGGGTCGAGCAGGACCGCCTGCCGGCCGACGACGACAACGTAGGAGCCGACGTCGTTGTGGTTGTGATGCTCGTCGTTGTGCCCGCCCTTGAGCGCCACGCCCAGCCGGCACGCGGGCCCCCGGCCGGGCCGGCCGATGAGAATGCCGGCATGGTCGAACCACGTGCGTAGGCCGGGGCCGGGGGCCGCCTCGCGGGCCGGCGGCGTCCGTGAGGCCGAGTTCGGGAACGAGTACATCATCGCCTCGGCGAGGGAGCCTCCCGACGAGACCGCACCTTCGGCCTCATACTCCCGCATGCCCAGGCCATATCGCCGGCTGACAAAGTACATGACCCGCCGGCCCGGCCGCGTCCCCACGGTGCAGTCGGCGAAGGCCGGGCAGACGCCACCCGCGATCTCGATGCGGGCGCCGTAGGTCGCCGGCTGAAGGACCGCCTCGCGCTGAAGCAAGTCCACGGCGCCGCCGGTGGCCTGGTGGACGGCCTCAGCCAGCAGCAGGTAGTGGCCGAAACCGTAGTTCCAGTAGCCGACCCCCTCGGTGCAGTAGCCGTCCGGGGGGAAGCCCTTCAGGAAGTTCTTCGAGTACTCCTCCGCCGCGACGATAAAGAGCGCCCGCTCGCCGCGCGACTCCACCTGTGCCAACGCGGCCCCCGTAACGCCTGCCAGGCAGACGGCGTTCCAGTTGCTGGTGGTCTTCATCCACCAGTTCGCCTTCCGCTCGCCTCTGGTCATGTCCAGGTAGGGATCGAGGACGCGGCGGCGGACGTTGGCACGGATAAGCCGGCGGGTGTCGGGGCTCAGCTTCTCGCCCAGCAGGTAACCGGCCGTGGCCAGGTTCCAGGCGAGCGCCGAGGAGGCAAGGTCTATGTCGGTACTCTGACCGTGGAAGTTCGTCAGTTGCCGGTCGTGGGCGGGCATGACCCACGTGCGCTCAGAGCAGAGCGCCCGGACCGTCTCCTCGAAGGCGGGCAGAAAACGCCCCCGGTTCTCCAGACACTCCGCCAGCGCGAGCGTCTTGACGCGGCTGCGGCGACGCCAACTGACCCGGCCCCAGCGCGTGCGGCTCCCCGTGCGGGAGAACTCCAGGTACAGCTCGTCGGGCTGCTCCGGTATGGGTTGGCCGACGATCCGCTCGGCCGCCGCAATCAGGCCCCGATAGGATTGGTGACGGGCCAGTTCCTCCCACGCGGCGCGGTCGCCGATGGGACGGCCGAACCCCGCCGGCCGCTCGGAGAGCGCGGCTGCCACCTGGTGGATGCGCTCTTCGCTCAGCCCGCTGTCCGTCGCCGCGATTGCCGGCACGGCGACGGCCGTAAGGGCCATGATCACCGTCAGCAGAGCCCACGCGCGGGCTGTCCCTGCCATCTCGTTGCTTCCCTGTCCTGAGTCCGTCCTGTCCGGCACGCCGCCTGC
>JAUVVP010000079.1 GCA_030604585.1 Planctomycetota bacterium
GCTGGCTCTGGACCCAGATCTCGCCGTTCGACTTCTCGACGATCTCCCGGCAGATGGCCAGGCCGATGCCGGTGCCGGGCGGCTTGTCGGTGAGCTGGCTGCCCACCTGCGTGAACTTCTCGAAGACCTTCGGCTGGTCCTTCGAGGCTATGCCGATGCCCGTGTCGCTTACCAGCACGGCCACAGAGCCCGGCCGGCCGTCCTGCGGTTCGACCGGCTCGGCGCTGACCTGGATCTTCCCCCCGTCCCGCGTGAACTTGAAGGCGTTGCCCAGCAGGTTGCTCAGCACCCTGGCCACGCCCTTCTCGTCCGCGTAGACCTCCGGCAGGTCGTCGGGCAGCAGGTGCGTGAAGGCGATGCCCCTGTCTTCGGCCTCCTGGGAGAACAGCCGGCAGCAGCGCTCGATGAGGGGTGGCAGGCCGAAGTAATCGGGCCTGAGGTCCACCTCGCCGTTGGCGACCTTGGCCAGGTCGAGCACGTTGTTGACTATCTCGGAGAGCCTCTCGCTCTCCTGGCGGATGATGGCGGCGAACTCCTTCCTCTCCTCCGGCGACAGGTCGTCGTACTTCTCCAGGATCTCGCCGAAGGCGCGGATGTTGGTCATCGGCGTGCGCAGCTCGTGGGAGACCGACGAGACGAACCAGTCCTTCATGGCGTCGAGCTGTCGGAGTTCCTCGTTGGCGGCGGCCAGCTCCTCGGCCCGCCGGCTCATCTCTTTGAGCAGCCTCGCCTTCTCGAGCGCCACGGTCAACTGGTTGACGCTCAGGTGCAGGTGGCTGACGAACTGGGCGGTTATGGTCCGCCGGCTGAAGACGCCGAGCACGCCGAGCATGGCCCCGCCGAGCTGTAGGGGGAAGCCGGCGAAGGACTCCATGCGGGAGGTGGCCAGCCAATGCCAGCCCCAGGCCAGCGCCTTGGTCGACAGGCTATGGTCCACGGCAACGCTGCGGCTGTCGAGGCAGCGCGCCATCAGCGGGCTGTCGAGCGGCAGCGTGCTGAGCTCCGGCGGCATCCCGAAGCTGACCCCCGCCTGCGCCGCCAGTTCCAGCGGCAGGGGGTCGTGCGCCTGGGCATACGACGGCTCGGCTTCCTCCTCCAGCAGCCGCGGGTCCAGCCACAGCCAGACCCCATCGACGCTGGGCAGCATCCTGAACAGCCTTCCGGCGAAGGCGCGCGCGATCTCCACCAGTTCGATCTTCTGGTTTATCTCGTAGCTGATGGCGTGGAACGCGTTGAGCTGCTCCAGCAGGGCGCTCAGGTTCCGGTTGCTCTCCTCGAGCGCGTCCGTCCTGGACCGCACGGTCGCGTCGAGCTTCTCGGCCCGGGTGACGATCTCCCAGGCGAACGCCGTCACCACCACAACCCAGGCGAGCCCGAACGCCACCAGGATCCAGTTGACCGTCTTGAAGCGCCACATCAGCGAGACCAGGCCGAAGCTGACGGCGAAGATCGAGCCCGCGTAGAAGAACTTGGTCTGAAGGACGCTGTTAGTCCTGCCGGCCATGCTCTCACTTCTCCACCGGTTCGCCGAAACGCACCACCAGCGACGTCACGTCGTCCAGAAGCGGCCGACTGCCGCAATGGGCCCGGGCCGCTTCGACGATGCTGAGCGCCATCTGCTTCGGCGGCGAACCCATCGCTGCCAGGGCGGCCCTGCGCACGCCTTCCAGGCCGAAGCTCCGGTCCTCGGCATCCTGCGCATCCAGCAGCCCGTCGGTATAGAGGACGATGATGTCGCCCCGGCTCAACTGCACGCTCCGCTCTTCGAACTGGCCCTCCTCGTGCAGGCCCAGCAGCAGGCCCTCGGTGTCCAGCCATCCCTTCTCGCCCAGTTGCATCAGCAGCGGCTTGGGATGGCCGGCCCGGCAGAAGGTCATCACGCCCGTGGAAAGCTCGATCTCGGCGTAGAAGACGCTGATGAGCAGCTCCGAGCGGACCAGGTCGTCGAACAGCGCCTTGTTGACCTGGGCCATCAGGCCGGCCACCGAGCGGCGGTGAGCGGACTCGCTGCGCACCACGCTGCGGAAGGCCGTCGCCATCAGCGCCGCGCCCATGTCGTGGCCCGACACGTCGGCAATGACCAGGCAGACGTGGTCGTCCAGCAGCCAGTAGTCGAACAGGTCGCCGCCGACGTGGCGCGCCGGCTTGCAGTGGCCCCCGGCCTCCAGGGCGCCGGCGTGCAGGGGCTCCTCCGGCAGCAGGCTCAACTGGATCTCGGCGGCCAGCTCCAGCTCGCGCTCCAGCTCCCGGCGCTCTCGCTGGGCATTGAGCAGTCGGCAGTTGTGTATCTGCGTGGCGGCCGTGGCGGCGACCGCGCTGACCAACTGGAGGTCGCTGGCGGTGAACATGTTCGTCTCGCGCTTGCGCGTCAGGTTGAAGACGCCGAGCACGCGTTCCTCGTTGTCCGGCTGGGTGGTTATCTTCAGCGGGACGCTCAGGAAGCAGTTGGCCTCCCGCAGCTCGTTTACCCCCAGCGAGTCGGCCGGCATCGGGTCGCCTTCATTGACGATGATGCCTTGGCCGCTCTCGAACACCTTCCCGCTGATGCCTTCGCCGGGCCGGACGCTCACCTCGCCGGGGACGCTCTCCGGCAGTCCGACGGCGGCCCGGATCCTCAGCGCCCCGCTCTCCTGGTCAACCACCATGATCGAGGCGCGCTCGCAGTTCATCAGCCAGGTGCCCTCTTTGACCAGCAGGTCGCATATCTCGACCTCGTCAAGGAGTGCCCCCACCTGGGCGCTCATGTCGTAGAGGAAGTTCAGCTCCTCGTAGCGGTCCGCCACTTCCCGGGCCAGGCTGGAGATGTCCTGGTCGGCGGTGAAGAGCCTGCCTATCACCTCGGCCGCCGCCCCGGCGGCCCGGGCCGCGCGCTCGTTCGTTTCCCCCGCCACCACCGCCCAGCCGGTCCGGCTGCCGCCGATCCGCACGGGGGCATAGGGCCGCTCCGAACGGCGCAGTCCCGCCTCCGGCTGCAACGCCAGCGCCGTCCCCGTCAGGGCGGCCAGGCGCTCGAGCATCTCGCCGTAGTCATCGGGGTTGAACTCGCCGCGCCCGTCGCCACGCCCACCACTCCTGTCCCACAGGGCCTTGACCATGGCGCTGCATCCTTGTCCACAAGCCCCGCGCGAACGCCGGTTCACCGGAGCACGCCTCGCCCGGACAACCCCGGCGACGCCACACCCTTCTCCCTCTCCATCACATTATACGGCAACGCCGAGGGCGGAGGCCAGAATCTTGGGTCGCCTGCGCGAAAGCGATGTGGAACCCGCAGTTCAAGCCCCGCCTCTCGACCCTGTATTGAGCCCCATGCGCTCAAGGAAACACCGCATCCCGTTCCTGCTCGTCTCCCTGCTCGCTCTCGCCCTCGCCCTCGCCCTCGCCCTCGCTCTCGCTCTCGTTCTCGTTCCATAGAGCCGCGCACATCCAAAGAGGGGCCTGGTCCTCGGCGAGTGCGGGATGCTGGCATCCCCGTGCCGCCGATGGTAGAATGACCGTCCGGGCGACTCGGGTCCGAGAACGCGTACCTTTCCTGCATTGTGAATCGGAGTCCCGCCATGAAACACAGAACCGCCGTCAAGGCGGCCATCCTTTCAGCCGTACTCGGGTGCTGGTGCGCTGCGACCGTGAGCGCCGCCGAGGGGAAGGCCAGCGAACGTTTCTACTTCCTCGGACCGCATCTGTTCCCCTTCCAGCAGGGGATCGGGCTGCTGATCCCCCACGACATGAACGGGGACGGCAGGACTGACCTGATCCTGGTGGACTCGCGCGCAAGCAAGTTCCAGATACTCGTCCAGAAGGCCGAGGGGGCCGAGGAAGAGGCCGAAGAAGAAGCCGAATGGTCGGACTCCTCGGTCAACGAGGTGGAGGCGGACCGGCTGCTGGGCAAGGATGACGTGCGCATCAACCAGCCGCTGCGCGGCTACGTGGTAGGGGACTTCGGCGGCCACGACGCCGCCATCGCCTACTTCACCGACAGCAAAGAGCTGGTCGTTGACCGCAAGGACGAGGACGGGAACTGGGAGACCGCGCAGCGGTTCCTGCTGGACCTGGACTCGAGCTTCGGCGGGGGGTTCGAGAACACCGACCTGGACGGCAACGGCAAGCAGGACCTGGTCTTCCTGGCCGAAGACGCCCTGCTGATCTTCTTCCAGGACGAAGCGGGCAAGATGGCCGAGCCCAAGCGCTACCCCGTGGCCAAGGAGAAATCGTCCGGCCTCGTCCTCGGCGATGTGAACAACGACGGGCGGCCGGACCTCATCTACCGCTCGCCCGGCACGCGCTACCCCCTGCGCATACGCCTTACCCAGCCGGACGGCTCCCCGGGACCGGAGTACAGGTTCCGCATGCCGCCGCCGCGCCACGTCGCCGTCGGCGACTGCACCGGCGACGGCCGCACCGAGATAGCCCTCATCGAGTCCACCACCAACCGCATCAAGGTGCTGCGCTGGGAGATGCAGCAGAAGAGCCCCCTCGAAGGAACCGAGACTGGCGCGCTCGAGATGGTGCCCCTGCCCAAAGACCAGAAGGACAAGATGCGCAGCTTTGCCGTGGCCGACCTGGACGGCAACGGCCTGCCCGACATCGTCGTCACCGAGCCCGGCGCGGCCCGCATGAGCCTGCTGCGCAGCCAGGACGGGACCGGCCTGATGGCCCTGGAGAGCTTCCCATCCCTCGAAGAGGCCTCCAGCGTGGCGGCCCTCACGGCGCCGGACGGCGCGGCCGAACTCATCCTGTGCAGCAAGAAAGAAGCCACCGTCGGCGTGAGCCGCTACGACGCCGAGAGCGGCAGACTGGAATACCCGAAGCCGATAGACGTCGGGGGCAAGCCCCACGCCGTCGCCGTCGGGCGGGGGCCGGCGGGCGAGGCGCCGCGGCTCTACTGCACCGTGGAGGGAACGGCGGAGGAAGACGAGAAGGAAGGCCCGGCCGAACTGGTCACCCTCGAGCGCAACGAGGCCGGCTTCCAGGTGCTGCGCCGCCAGCCGCTGGAGGAACTGAAGGGGCCGCCGGACCGGCTGGTCCCCACCGATGCCAACGGCGACGGGCTGACCGACCTGCTGGCCTTCCCCGAGTACGAGTCGCCCGTCCTGCTGGTGCAGGACGGCGAGGGCCAGTTCGAGAACGTGACCGAGAACCCCGGCTTCCACAAGCACATGCTGCGCGGGTTGAAGGGCGCGGCCGTGGACACCGCCCCGCCGCGCGCCGGCCAGCAGCCGGCCATGTTCCTGGCCAACCGCAACCTGGTGCGCGCCGTCCGCTACGACGGCTCGAACCTGGTCGTCGAGGATCAGTTCAGCAGCACCAATCCCCGCAGCTCCTACGTCGCTCTGAAGGCCACGGACCTGAACGGCGACGGCGAGGTGGAGGTTCTGGCCGTGGACTACACGTCCAAGTGGCTCTCCGTGCTGGAGCGCGACGAGAAAGGCGTCTACCGGGTGAGCCGCAACATCGAGATCGGGCCGTTCGAGTTGCTCGGACTCAGGACGGAGGACGTGGACGGCGACGGCAAGGCCGAGGTGATCATCGTCGGCGAGCAGAAGCTGGGCGTGCTCTTCCTGGCCGAGGGCGGGCCGCAACTGAAGGAAATCTCGATCATCGAAAGCGACCAGAAGGAGACGGCCTACGCCGAGGTCGTCATCGGCGACTTCAACAACGACGGCAAGAACGACCTGCTGCTGCGCGAGGCGAAGAAGCACCAGCTCGAGATCTTCTACCGCGACCCCGACGGCGAGTGGAAGACGGGCATGCGCTTCGAGGTCTTCGAGGGCCGCACCTTCGACCGCCGGCAGGGGCAGGTGCCCGAACCGCGAGAGGTCGTGGCGGCCGAGCTGACCGGCGACGGCCTGACCGACATCGCCATCATCGTCCACGACCGCGTCATCGTCTACCCGCAGCAGAATCCGGCGGCGACGGTCAAGTAGCATGCCTCTCAGGCTATGAAGGCGAACGCTCTCCCCTACCATAGGACGAGCCCCATGAAAGAGCTGCCGGCCGATATCCCGCACTGTGCGCTGACGGGAACGCCCAGCGACACGCGCCTGCACGCCGACCGCAGGGGGACCATATCCATCGAGGGGCTGTTGGAGGCCTGGGAGGTCGGCCCGTCGGGCATAGAGACCCTGAGGCCCGACCTGTTCCGTGAGGGGCGTTTCAGCGCGTTGGACGCGCTGGTGCACGCATGCGGCGAGCACGGGATCGCCATCCGCCACCACTTCGACGAGCAACTGCGGACCCACGTCATTGATTCCCTCGACGCGCGCGGGGGCTGGTGGTATGCGGCCTGCTATCACGGCTGCCGCCGCTGCGAGGAGCCGGCGCACAGGATGGACACCTACCCCTGGCGGGACTGGACGAGGCTGGAGGTCTACCGGGTCCCGGAGGAGCGGATTGGGGAGCTCCATGCCGCCTTCCGCGCGGAGGTCGAGCGCCTGGAGTCAGGCAACGGCAACGTGGTGGTTCCCGAGGTGTCGGTCCGCGCGCCGCTGCTGGACCTGAGCTTCAGCGACGTGGCGGTCCGCCCGCACGGGCTGCGCGACGACGTGTTCCAACCGGACGTGGTGACTGCTGCCGACGCCATGCTCTCGCTGGCCGAGCAGGGGGAGATATCGCTGGACCTCACGTGGGTGGAATGCGTCGGCGAAACGCTCGTGCAGTCCTATCACTTCACGCGTTTCAACGAGCAGGAGGCGGACGGGCTGGCCGGCTTCACCTACGAGCTGGGCGAGAAGTCGCTCGCGAAGGAGCGCCCCGGCCGGTTCGGCAACAACCACTTCCACATCATGTCCGACATCCGCATCCTCGTCTGCCCGGAATACGTCCACTGGCGCTGGACGGACCTGTCGGGGCGGCACTGAGAGAAAGGGGGGCATGTGAGCCTGATCCCGATCACGGCTAAGGACCAAGTCGAAAGCGCGTTCGCGCGCCTACAACAGCGGCTCCAGCGAGGAGCTATCCGTTATCGCCGGGCGGTGGGCTATCGCGGCGGCGGCGGAGTCTATACAGTGCACTGGCATCCGGGACACAGGATGTGGACACTTCTGGACCCAACTGCGGTCGCCAACCGCTACTGGTGCTGCTTCGGCACGACAGACCCAGCCAGAGCCAGAGACCTGTCCATCACGTGCGAAATAAACCCCCCGTTCGAAGGGTTCGACCGTCGGTGTGGAGGCCTGTTCGCGAAAGGAGAGGGCGAGCCAGTCTACTACGCGCACACAGGCAAGGTCGGAGGCGGTCGCCCCGGCATAGGAAAACGAGCGTTCATGGACCTCTACTCAAGGGCCAACCTCGAGGTTATTCGGTGGCCCGATGGCCGTGCGTCGCAGGCGATCGTCATAGGTGAGGTAGATTGCGACGAGTTGGTTGCGCAAGTCGCTGAGTTCGTGCGCGAAGTGGAAGTTTTCAAAGAGTGGGCGAC
>JAUVVP010000377.1 GCA_030604585.1 Planctomycetota bacterium
CACGAGGGTTACGTGGTCGAAGGACAGATGGCCGCCTTGGCCCTCGGCTTCCCCGGCATGGCTATGCCTATCCCGGCTGACGAAGCTTACATTACGGCGCTGGCGATTGACGGGCGGCAGGTGGTCTACGGCGGCACGGGCGGCCGCAGGGCGCACCTGTTTGCGGCCCTCACGCGCGGCGTCACGGGGGCCGTCGTGGACATGGCGGTGCTCCAGGACGAAGGGCGGACGACGGCCGTGCTGACGGCGGCGGACGGGCGCGTGTTTGCGACCACGGCTCCCGGGCCGTCCCGGCCCGACGCGGACCCCCATGCGGCCACTGCGGAGGGCGAGGGAGCGGTCTTCGTGCACGGGCCTCAGCGCCTGCCCTACGACCTGATCCAGGAATGGGCGTTCCGCAAGACACCGGCGGAGAGACTGGCCGTGCCGCTGCCCGGCGAGGGGATCGCCTGCGCCGTCAAGGTGGAGGGCACGGACGGCCGGGAGCAGATCTGCGGACTGGGTGAGCGCACGGGGACCCTGTTCACCTACGACATCTCTTCGGGGGAGGCGGCTATCGTCGGTCCGGTGGATGAGCGCGGCCTCTTCTCGAAGGCCATGGTCGTCGGGCCCGATGGCGCTGTCTACGGCACGGGAACGGCGGGCAGGTTGTGGCGCTTCGATGCTCCCGTGGGCCGCTTCGAGACCATGGACCTTGCCATCCCATCCCAGGCGGGCAGGGCGATCCGCAACCACGCGGACAGCTTTGCCGTGGACCACGACCGCGGCATCATCTACGGCGGCGGCACGGCCGACGGCGTCCTGTTCGCCCTCGATCCGGGAGCCGGCACGGTCAGGTCCCTCGGCCAGGCGACATGCTATCGGGGCATCAGTGGTCTGGCGGTCACGTGCGACGGGCGGCTGTTCGGCATCTCGGGCAGGGCGGGCGACATCGGCCACCTGTTCTGCTATGACCCGGATGCGCACGAGCTGAAGGACCTCGGCATGATCGCGTCCGTGCTGGGCACGCGCGTCTACGGCTACGAGTTCTCGTGCGGCGTGGTGGGCCGCGACGGCCAGCTCTTCTTCGGCCAGCACGAACGCGGGGGCCACCTGTGGATCTACTGGCCCGCCATAAAGCGGGTTCCGAGTTGCGGGTCTCGGGTTTGGAGTTGCGAAGGCCGACTCGCCGAGGGACAGCCATGAAGGCGCATACGGCCCGGCTGGGCGTGGCTGTGGCGGTGGCCGTGGGGGTGGTGATGGGCTGCGTGATCGCCGGCGGGGCGCCCGAGCCAAAGGAAGCTGCTGCGGGTGAGGGAACGCCGGACGTGCTGCCCGTGACTGCCCATGGATTCCCATCCCCACTGCACACTGAGGGCCGCCACCTCAAGGATGCCTCGGGCAAGGTGGTCATACTGCGAGGCGTGAACAAGCCCGGCTTCGTGGACGTCCCCGACGGCTGGTGGAACCTTCCCGGCGGCAGCCTCTACTCAGGCCTCGGGATATGGAATCCCGACGCTGTGAAGGCGAACCTGGACGAGATCAAGCGCTGGGGGTGCAACGTCATCCGCCTCCATACCTGCATAGAATGGTGGAAAGAGAACCCGGACACCTTCGCGGACCAGTGGCGGAACGTCACGTACCCGAAGTCGTTCCGGGAGATGTACAAGGACGTCATCCGCTGGGCCGGCCAGCGCGGCCTCTACGTGATCGTGGACTTCTACAACATGAAGAGGACGAGCGGGCAGGAGAGCTTGCCGTGGCCGCCGCACTCGGAGCACCGGGACGTGATCGGCAGCCGGGAGGAGTTCCTGCGCCTCTGGGAGACTGTCGCTCGGGAGCTTGGCCCTTTCCCGCACGTTCTCTTCGAGCTCTACAACGAGCCCCACGGCGACCAGGAAGCCCGGGCGGAGTGGTTCGCCTTCACGCAGCAGGCCATTGACCGCATACGGGCGATCACTGACAACGTCGTTGTAGTGCAGTGGGACTACGGCTGCTGGGTCAACCTGGCCTATCCTCCTCCCGGGCATCCTGCGGCGACCCTGGACTGGATCGAGACTCATCCGCTGAGAGGAAGCAACATCCTCTACAGCACGCACCTCTACCGCGACAGCGGGGGCGGCGGGAGCTTCGCGACGAAGGGTCAGGTGGAGCAGGTGAAGTGCTGGGAGAGGGGCGACCTGCTGCGGGCCCTCCGCCTTGTGGGCGTCGAACGCGTGGTTGCCGAACTTGATAAGCCGCTGATCGTCGGCGAAGTCGGCGCACACATGCGCAAGGAAGGCGAGGAGCTCGAGCGTGAACTCGCCTGGTTCGGCAACATCCTGGAGATACTCGACGAGTGGGAGGTCGGCTACGTGGCCTGGAGCTGGCATCCCGAGGAGCATCTGGTGCACGGCATGATCGAGGACGGCGACTTCTTTGCCGGCCCCAACGCAGCGGGGCGCGTGTTCATGGAGGCCGCCGCGGGAAGATGAGGGCAGTGGACGAGCGGCGGGTGCGGGGCTTGCAGAGGTCAGACTGAGGGGTAGTCGAGGGTGGGCTAGATGGGTGGGTCAGTCCGTTTCCATCCACACTTTTCAGTCAGTCCGAACAGCCATCCGGCAGTGAATTGACGTGCTCTCCTACTATGGTTACACTTGGCCCACGTGTCGTTACTCTTTGCCCACACATTGGAGCGGAGCTGAACGATGGAAGGAGAGAGACCGGCGCAGGCAGGCGTCCAGTACAATGACGTCGCTGGTGAGGTGGCAGCTGATGTATCGGACCGCCTAGGCAATAGCCTGCAGCGTGTTGCCAAGGAGCTTGGGTTCACCGGCCACGGGCATGTCGTCGGCATCGGCTTCTACGGCGGCGACGAGAGCCCTGCGTCGAAGCCGGAGCTGGTCTCGGTTTCCTTCCAGGTCACCGAGGGTCCGTGGGGTGTCGACAAACTCAATGAGGCGCTGGCCGAATCGGGCGGTGTGCTCGAAGTGAAGGAATACCACAGGTCTGACGTTCCCGTGGTCGAGTTCGTGGGGTGCTTCAACCGATTGGACATTGGCTTGTTCAGTAGCCACATCAAGGCCAAGACGATCGTGGTCACCGACCACATCAACCTGGATGAAGCTGGAGACTGACGACGCACAGGCGCCCCGACACGCCGTCCTGGAGCAGCACGGTGACAGTCTGGAGCAGGCAATGAAGGGCAAGGCCGCAAGAGCGAAGAAGAAGCAACCAGACACCGACGACGTGACGACCTGTTCATCCACCACGTGCCGGAGAAGCTGAAGCGGGAGTTCAAGGTCGCTTGCATCCAGAAGGGCCTCACCATGCGTGATGCTGTCTTGCAGCTCATGACGGACTTCGCGTCCCAGACGGATGATCTGTAGAGACAGGCCCTGAGGGGAGACGTTGGCGGTTGCCCTGTTGCTTCGGGCTCGC
>JAUVVP010000248.1 GCA_030604585.1 Planctomycetota bacterium
AAGAAGGCCGTAGTAGGAACCGGACGGGCCCACAAGTCGCAGGTTCAGCAGATGGTGCGCACTATCCTGGCGCTGCCGGAGCTACCCGAGGAGGACGCGGCCGACGCGCTGGCCATCGCCATCTGCCACTTCCATCGCCTGCCATCGGGCCCATAGGGCCTGCCCCTACTCCTGTCTGTCCCCTTGCTGCTCCTGCTGGGCGTCGTCCTCCGGCGCGGAGGCTACCTCCTCGGCGTGGTGGCTGATGAGGGCGACGACCTCGCCGACCCCTTGCTTATCGAGCTGTCTCATCAGCTCCAGGACCTCTTTCGGCTCGCCGCGGACGGTGTAGAGGATGATGTCGCCGCGGCGGAAGGCCTGTATTCCCCGGGCGATTGCCGGCACGCCGTACATGGGGACGAGCGAGCCCGCCTGAGGCCCCTCTTCAGGGGTCTCGTCCCCGTTCTCGGGTGGTTCAGCCGGCTTCTCGGATCTGGGTGCCATTGCGCAACCTTGGCTGTCTGAGGCCCTCTGGTCGCGGCCGCAGCGGCGAAGGGGGCGAGAGCACATGCCCCTTGCCACGCAAACCTCAGATTATAGCATCGCAGGCGACAGGCCACAAGACTCGCGCGGGCCGGCGCGCAAGGGGAGGGGAGCAGGGCCGTTGCCTGCGGGTCGCTTCAGGCTTCTGTGGCCACGCCCAGGCGGTTGAGCGCGCGGCGAAGCGCCCCCTGTGCACGGGCGTGGTCAATGGTCCCGTCGTCACGGCCCCGCAGCTTCTCCTGGGCCCGGTCCCGTGCCCTGTCGGCCCTCTCGAGGTCGATCTCGCCGGCCTTCTCGGCGGTCTCGGCAGCGATGATGATGCGGTCGTCCAGCACTTCGGCAAAGCCCCCGCTGGTGGCCAGCTCTATGAACTCGTCCGCCATGTCCACGCGTATCCTGCCGACCTGGAGGCTGCACGCCATGGCGACGTGCCCCGGCAGAATGCCCAGTTCGCCGTTCTCAGCCGGCAGCAGGACGTGCTCGACGTTCTCGGACGCCATGACGGTTCGCTCGGGAGTGACGATCGTTAGGTGCACGGGCGCCCCTCAGTCCTGCAGTTGCTTCGCTTTCTTCTCGGCATCCTCGAAGGTGCCGACCATGTAGAACGCCTGCTCGGGCAGCTCGTCGCCCTTGCCCTCAAGGATGGCGGCGAAACCGTCCACCGCGTCCCCGGTGGCGACGTAGACGCCGGGCATGCCCGTGAACTGCTCGGCCACGAAGAAGGGCTGCGAGAGGAAGTTGCGGATGCGGCGCGCCCGGCGCACGGTGACCTTGTCCTCCTCGCTCAACTCGTCCATTCCCAGGATGGCGATGATGTCCTGCAAGTCCTTGAACCGCTGGAGGATGCGCTTGGTCTCCTGGGCGACCTCGTATTTGCGCCGGCCGACCACCCGCGGCTCCAGGGCGCGCGAGGTGGACAGCAGGGGGTCCACGGCCGGGTAAAGCCCCAGCGAGGCCAGCTCGCGCGTCAGGAAGATAGTGGCGTCCAGGTGCGCGTAAGTGGCCGCCGGGGCGGGGTCGGTGAAGTCGTCCGCCGGCACGTAGATGGCCTGCACGCTGGTGATCGAGCCGCGCTTGGTGGACGTGATCCTCTCCTGCAACTCGCCCATCTCGGAGCCGAGCGTGGGCTGGTAGCCGACGGCCGACGGCAGCCGGCCCAGCAGGGCGCTCACCTCGCTGCCGGCCTGCACGAAGCGGAATATGTTGTCAACGAAGTGCAGCACGTCGCCGCCGGTCTGGTCGCGGAAGTACTCGGCCACCGACAGGGCGGTCAGCGCAACGCGGAAGCGCGCCCCCGGCGGCTCGTTCATCTGGCCGTAGATGAGCGAGCAGTTGTCCAGCACGCCGCTCTCCTTCATCTCCAGCCACAGCTCGTTGCCCTCGCGCGTCCTCTCGCCCACGCCGCTGAAGACGCTGCGCCCGCCGTGTTCGATGGCGATGTTGCGTATCAGCTCGCGCTGCACCACCGTCTTGCCGCAGCCGGCGCCGCCGATGGCCCCGATCTTGCCCCCTTTCGTGAAGGGGATGAGGAAATCTATGACCTTCACGCCCGTCTCGAGCAGTTCGATCGCGACCGATTGCTCCTCCAGCGGCGGGGCCGGCCGGTGGATGGGCAGCCACTCCTGGGCCTCGATCGGGCCCAGCTCGTCAATGGGTTCGCCCACCACGTTCATTATCCGGCCCAGGGTCGCCTCGCCGACGGGCACCATGATGGGACTGCCGGTGTCGGCGGCGGTCTGGCCGCGCACCAGCCCGTCCGTAGGGGCCATCGCCACGCATCGGACCACGTTGTCCCCCAGGTGCTGGGACACTTCCAGGACCAGTCCCCCGGCGCCGCCGCCCATGTCAACCTGGACGGCGTTGTAGAGGGCGGGAAGCTGCGCAGGGGGAAACTCGATGTCCACCACCGGTCCAATGATCTGGATCACTTTCCCTTCAGCCGGCATCTTCACCTCGTCTGTGGCTCGTTTTGCGAATCAGTCCGGCGCTTTCCTTATCCTACTTGACGGCCTCGGCGCCGCCGACCACGTCCAGTATCTCCCGCGTGATGTCCTCCTGGCGGACGCGGTTCATCAGCAGCGTCAGTTCCTCGACCATCTCTTCGGCGTTCTGGGTGGCGTTGTCCATGGCCATCATGCGCGCGCCATGCTCGCTGGCCTGGGCTTCCAGCAACGTCCGGTAGATCTGAACCGTGAGGTTGTATTCGAGCAGGTGGTCGCCGATGGTCTCGTAATCGGGTTCGTAGATGTAGACCTGTTCGGCCGCCCTGTCCATCTCGGCGGGCTCCACGTGCAGCCCGTCGGGCAGTTCGCGCCCATAGTGGTCGGCCAGTTCCTGCCGGTGGCGCTCCGGCGGGCAGGGCAGCAGGCGCCTGGTGACTACGTGCTGGCGAAGCAGGCTGAAGAACTCCGTGAAGACCACCAGCACCTCGTCCACCTGGCCGCTCAGGAAGAGGTCCTCAACCTCATGGCGAATGGCCTGGGCCGTGGTGAAGTGCACCGGGTCGAAGATGTCTTCATACGTCCGGTGCATGTGCCGGCCCGCCCGGGCCAGCCGCGACACGCCGCGATGTCCCACGAAGAGCAGGAAGTGCCTCTGGTCGGCCCGCCCCCTCAGGAGGCCCTGCGTGGCGTCCACGATGCGGTTGTTGTAGGCGCCGCACAGGCCGCGGTCGCTGCAGATAGAGAGCACTGCCACGCCCTTGACCGGCCGTTCGTTCATGAACGCATGCTCGCTGCCGATGGCGTCCCCCAGGAAGCGGGCGCAGAGGCTGTCCAGGCGCGAGGAATAGGGCCTCAGCGCCAGTATGGCCTCCTCGGCGCGTCGGAGCCTGGCAGCGGCCACCATCTTCATGGCGCGGGTTATCTGCTGGATGTTCTTCACCCCGCCGATGCGCCGCTTGATCTCCCTGAAAGATGCCATGGCGTCCCCTTCGGCTCGGGCGGCTACTGGCCCGGTTCCGCTTCCCCTTCGGCTTCCCCGGCGGCCCGGGGGGTCTCGCTTGACACGAAGGTCCTCTTGAACTCGGCAATGGCCTCTTCGAGCAGCTTGCGCGTCTCGTCGTCAAGGTCTTTCGTCTGGGCAATGCGCTCAGCCACCTGCGGGCGTTCGTCCCTGATGAAGGCGTGGAACTCGCGCTCGAAGCGGCTGACCTCATCCACGCTGACATCGCGCAGGTGCTCCTCGGTGCCGAGGTATATGCTGATGACCTGATACTCGATCGGCATCGGTTCGTACTGGTCCTGCTTGAGCAGCTCGGTGAGCCGCGCTCCGCGGGCGAGCTGTCGCCGCGTCGCATCGTCCAGCTCGGTGCCGAACTCGGCGAAGGCGGCCATCTCCCTGTACTGCGCCAGGGAGAGCTTCAGCTCGCCGGCGACCTTCTTCATAGCGGGTATCTGCGCAGCACTTCCGACGCGGGAGACGCTGGCGCCCACGTTCATGGCCGGCCGGATGCCCTTGTGGAACAGGTCGGCCTCCAGGAATATCTGCCCATCCGTGATCGAGATCAGGTTGGTCGGGATGTAGGTGGAGATGTCGCCTTCCTTGGTCTCCACGATGGGCAGTGCAGTCAGGGAGCCGCCGTTGACGATGGGCCGGGCGCTGATGTCGGCGCCGCAATGGCTGCACGTTTTGGCGGCCTGGAGTTCCTCCACATGTTCGTGCGCCGGGGGCAGGGGGGTCTGCTTGCCGCAGGCCGGGCAGACCTTGCCGTCGCTGGCCTTCATGGCGCGCTCCAGCAGGCGGCTGTGCAGGTAGAAGATGTCCCCGGGGTAGGCCTCGCGCCCGGGCGGGCGCCGCAGCAGAAGCGATATCTGACGGTATGACTCGGCGTGTTTCGACAGGTCGTCGTAGATGATCAGGGCGTGGCCTCCCTTTTCCATGAACTCCTCGCCGATGGCGCAGCCCGCATAGGGGGCCAGATACCACTGAGGCGCCGGGGCCGTGGCCGTCGCGGCAACCACGATGGTTCTGTCCATAACGCCTTCCCGCTGAAGGACCTCGATGGTGCGAGCGATGGAGGCCATCTTCTGCCCGATAGTCACGTAGATGCAGATGACGTCGGAGTCCCGCTGGTTGATGATGCAGTCCACCACCAGCGCCGTCTTGCCGGTCTGTCGGTCGCCGATGATCAGTTCGCGCTGGCCGCGGCCGATGGGCGTGAGCGCGTCCACCATCTCGT
>JAUVVP010000411.1 GCA_030604585.1 Planctomycetota bacterium
GAGGTGTCTGCCTACCGCATCAGGCCCGCCGTCCGGGAGGCGCCGCCCGCCGCGGAGAGGGCCGCGCCGGGGCCCGCTCCCGCCGAGGCGCGGCCGTCCGCCGCTCTCAAGCCGTCGCTGGCCGCACTGGAGGAGGCCCTGCTGGAGGAGGAGTCGTCGGAGTTGCCGGAATACCTCGGGATAGAGGCAGCCCTGGCCGGCGTAGCGGAGCCGGCCCGGGAGCCCGCGGAGGGCCCGCGACGGGTCGCCTGGAAGAAGCGGCTTCCGTACGGTTCGCTGCCGCTCGAAGGGCCCCTTTTCCGCCTGAGTGCCGACGGTGGACTCCTGGTGGTTGTGCTCGCCGACGGCGTAGCCCTTGCGCTTGACGCCGCGGGCGAACGGGTCGCTCGTGAACGGGTGGAAACGCCCGCAGCGCTGCTGCCGCGCACGCTTGGCACTGTCGCCGCCATCTGGTGCGGAGGCCGGATGCTGGTGGTGCAACCGGAGGC
This sequence comes from Planctomycetota bacterium, assembly GCA_030604585.1. GTDB lineage: Bacteria > Planctomycetota > Brocadiia > SM23-32 > SM23-32 > JAUVVP01. The sequence continues at coordinate 489 of JAUVVP010000411.1, forward strand.
CGGCTGGGTCCGCACGGTTCCCCTGGGCGAGGCGCCCGTGCGCTACGTGGACTGCTCGGAGGACTGCGGTTTGTTCTGCGCCCTGGACCAGGCCGGCACGCTTCGCGCGCTGGCCGGCGACGGGACACTCCTGTGGCAGAAGACCGTCAAGGGCGAGCCCACCGGCCTCCAGGTCAGCCCGGAAGGGAAGACAATCCTGGTCGCCGGCGGCGACGGCCGATTCAGGTACTATGACGCTGAGGGCCGGCTGGTCCGGAAGATCCGCTTCGGGGGCACCGACCAGCATCGCGTGCTCGGCCTGGGTGAGGGCTTCAGCGTCTTCGCCGGTCCCGAGGGCAAGCTGACGGTGCTTGACGCCGAGGGCGATCAGATGTGGTCGCGCACCCTCTTCGGCAACATAACGGGGCTTGAACTGGCGGGGTGGACTCTGGCAGTATATGGTGGGGCGGGCGCCTGTGCGGTCGTGGACCCCCGCGAGGACTCGGTCTGGGAGTTCGGGCCGCCGCCGGGCCTTGTCCGGGTGCGCAAGCCCGCCGGCCGTGACCCGCTGCTGGTGCATGCTGCGGGCAACGCCGTGACGGTCTTCAAAGGCTACCGCCGGAAGCTGGAAGTCCTCTGGCGCTACAATTGCAGCGGAGAGGTCGTCCTGTTGGACGCCGATTGGCTCGGACGTGCCGTGGCGGCGCTGGCTGACCAGAAGATCTACAGGATAGAGACGACTAAACCGGTCTGAGCCGCTGGGGGAGGTGGCCATGCTCGTTGGCGTGCTGTCCGATACGCACGACAACCTGCCGATGATAGCGAGCGCTACCGACCTGTTCGCCCGGCGCGGCGTGGCAACCATCTTGCACGCCGGTGACTTTGTGGCGCCCTTTGCGCTGCGGGTCCTGATGAAGCCGGGCATGCCCTTCGTCGCGGTGTTCGGCAACAACGACGGAGAGCGACGCGGCTTGCAGAAGCTGTGCAGCACGCTCTACGAACCGCCGCATCGCTTCGAACTCGACGGCAGGGCCATCGTGCTGGCCCACGACCGGGCCGAGCTGGAGGGAGAAGTGGTCGCCGGGGCGGACCTGCTCGTGCATGGCCACGACCACCAGGCAGCGCTCCAGCCGGGCTCGCCGCTGGTGCTGAACCCCGGCGAGGCCGGCGGATGGCTCAGCGGCAGGTGCACCGCTGCGATAGTTGACCTGGAAACGATGGAAGCCGAGATCGTGGAGCTCGGGCCACAGGAGACGATTGAGATATGAGAGCGGAGTTCGCGGCGATCCTTCTTATGGTGGGCGCCCTCCTGGCGGGCGCGGGATGCGTCGAGAGGAAGATGCTCATTCGCTCCGAGCCGTCGGGCGCGCCGGTCTGGGTTGACGAGCAATACGTCGGCACTACGCCGCTGGACCACCCGTTCGCTCACTACGGAGTGCGGCGGATTCGCGTCGGTCCCATCCGCGACGAACACGGGAAGCTCCGCTATGACGAGCTGCAGCGTGAGGAACTCACCGACCCGCCGTGGTACGGGAAGTTCCCCATAGACTTCCTGTCCGAGGTGCTCTATCCGGTGCGCTTGACCGACGACCACGTGCTGGACGTGTTCGTGCTGAAGCCGGTCGGGGAAGACCCCGCGCGCCACGGTGAAGAGCGCGTGCAGCAGGTGCGCGAGCGGGCCGAGGCGTTCCGCCAGCGGGCACTTCGCACTATCCCCGAGCAGGCGCCGTCGCAGTAGGGCGGGCCGGACCCGGGCCGCTATCCCACGTCGGCCAAGGCGAAGCTCCTGCCGTACTCTTCCAGGACCCTCTTGCGCAGCAGCGTGTGCTGCGCCTGCCTGAGGGCGGGGTCGGCCTCCACCAGCCCGAATGCGTCGTCCCGCGCCTTCTGGAGGATGGCGGTGTCCGAGAAGTCGTAGCATTTGAACTCGGGCATGCCGCTCTGCTGCGTGCCGAACAGTTGCCCCGGACCGCGGATGCGCAGGTCCTCCTCGGCTATCTTGAACCCGTCGCTGGTCTGCGTCAGCACCTCCAGCCGCCGCCATGCCTCGCCGCTCTTCGGGTCGGCAAGCAGGAAGCAGATGCTCGGGTCCTTGCCGCGACCGATGCGGCCGCGCAGTTGATGGAGCTGCGCCAGGCCGAGCCGCTCCGCGTGCTGGACGATCATCACCGTGGCCTGCGGCACGTCTATGCCCACCTCCACCACCGTGGTGGCCGCCATGACCTGGTAGCGGCCCGCTCGGAAGCCTTCCATGACCTCCTGCTTCTGTTTTGGCGCCATCTGGCCGTGCAGCAGGCAGCAGGAATGCCCCGGGAAGACCTTCCTGCTCAGCTTTTCGTAGCCCTCTTTGGCGCTGGTCAGGTCAAGCTCGCGGTTCTCCTCGACCAGCGGATAGACGACGAAGACGCTGCGGCCGCTGCGCAGCTCTTCCCGCGCGGCGTCGAAGGCCCTGTCCCAGTCGGCCGGCACGTAGAGTTCGGTCCTGACGGGCCGGCGGCCGGGCGGCATCTGGTCAATGACGCTCACGTCCATGTCCGCGAAGTAGGCCAGGGCGAGCGTCCTGGGGATCGGCGTCGCGGTCATTATGAGGACGTCGGGTGGCGGGCCTTTGCGCCGCAGCGCGAGCCGCTGCCGCAC
>JAUVVP010000007.1 GCA_030604585.1 Planctomycetota bacterium
CGGGCGGGTAGACCTTCTCGGGCGCGGTCGTGCGGTAACGGATGTTGGCCAGGTAGATGGTGCCCTCACCGGCCTCGGCGGAGCCCTCTACAACGATCTTGATCAAGTGGCCCAGGTCCAGGTCCGGAGCGGCGTCGAGGAAATCGCCCAGCGGGATGGACACGTGCTGCCAGTCGGGCCCGGGCTGCGCGTAGCGCGCCAGCGGCACCTTCGCCGGCAGCTCCGCGTCCGGGCCCGCGCCGTCTATGTCGCTGTCCACGATGCCGACGACGACCTCCCCCGTCAGTTCCCCCGCAACATCGAACTCCAGGGCGCCGTCCCGACCGTAGTCGTCCAACTGGTACCTGCTCCATCCGCGCTTGGCGATGCCGACGCTGAAGTAGCCGCCGGCGCAGTGCTAAACGTGTATCTTCAGCGACCGTTCCCCTTGCCATTCGACAATGGGTATGCGCCCGTTCGTCGTTTCCACCTGCGTGCCGCCCTGAAGGTGCGTGTAACCGGACTGCCAACCGTCGCCCCGAGGGTTCACCACGATGCGCAGCACCCGTTCCGGCGCCGCCTCCGCTGCCAACGCTATGACTGCCAGCGCTGTAACCACCGCACATACCAGTCGCCTCATCTTCCCGATCCTCCCAAAGGCCACACCCGGCCGGTGACGCGCCAGGCCGTTGAACTCGAAACTTCGAACTCGAAACCCGAAACCGCCGTTAAGCCATCCACTCCATCATCTCCTTCGTCACGGGGTAGCGCGCCTCTTGCCCGGCCAGGTAGCGCCGCAGCTCCTCTATGACGTAGGCACCGTTGCGGGCCACTTCGTCTCCCTGCGGACCCGCAAGGTGCGGCGTCAGGAAGACGTTCGGCAGCGTGTAGAGCGGGCTGTCCGGCGCGGGCGGCTCCGGGTCGGTCACGTCTATGAAGGCGAAGATACGGCCCTCTTCCAGCACCTCAACCATCTCGTCTTCCTTGATGACGCGCCCGCGGGCGGTGTTGATAAAGACGGCGCCCTCTTTCATGCTGCGGAAGTGCCCGCCCGCTATCATGTGCTGCGTCGAGGGTATGTTGGGCGCGTGCAGGCTGACCACGTCGCAGCTCTTGAACATCTCATCGAGCCCCATCGGCTCGGCGCCGAGTTCCCGGGCGCGGCGTTCGGAAAGGTACGGGTCGTGACAGTAGGCCTGAACGTCGTAGCCCTTCAACCGGTCAAGCACGCCCGACCCTATCATGCCGACGCCGATGACGCCCACCTTCGCGCCGTAGACGCCCTTGATGCCCGCCGGCTTCTTGAAGGTCTTCTCTGAGCGGGTCAACTGGGAACAGGGCAGCGCCTTCTTCAGCCCGAAGACGATGGCCGCCACGGTATATTCGATGACGGGGATGGCGTTCGAAGCCCAGGCACTGGTCAGCAGGATGCTGCGCTCCCAGAGTTCCTCCGTGACGATGTGGCGGACCGAGCCGGCGCCGTAGAAGACGGCCCCCAGCCGGGGCGCCGCGTCGAGGAACCCCTTGTCCAGCTTCATCATCCCCCAGCCGGTCAGGATGACCTCCGCCTCGGCCAGTATCGGCGCAAGCGCGTCCAGATGCCCGACCATTGCCGCGCAATCGGTCAGCTTTACCAGCCTCTCGATCTCGGCGACGGCCTCCGCCGTGTAGATGCGGTCCCGACTCCACTCCGGCAGCAGCAGTATGGCCTTCTTCATCGGCAGTCTCCCCGGCCACGGTGAAGCCGTCTCACTATACCGGCAGCCCGGCGCGCGGACAAGGAGCTTCTGAGGCCTGCAAAGCTAAGGTCATATGCGTTCACGGCGGTAGCCAGGCCGTCCTGGCCCGGAGTCCGGCGAGACGCCGGACCTACCCACAGGCGGGTTCCCTGGCCGATTCTGAGATCACAAGAATGCCCGGGAGGGCTTTGGAATACCGATTCAGTCCCGCCTGTGTTTCAGCCATTCGGCGAACTGCCGGCGGAACTGCTGCAATGCCCGGCCGCGGTGGCTGACGGCGTTCTTGTCCTCGGGGCTCATCTGGGCGAAGGTGTTGCCGGCCGGCTCATGGCAGAAGACGGGGTCATAGCCGAAGCCGCCCGTGCCCCGCATCTCGCGGATAATGTTACCGTCCACGCGGTCGGAAGCCGTCAGGACGATCCGGCCGGCCGGGTCGGCCATGGCGATGCAGCAGCGGAAATGCGCTCCCCTCTCAGTGTCGGGCACCGACTCCATCTCGCTCAGGAGCTTGCGGCAGAGCTTCCGGCTGGTGGGGTCTGGCCCTGCGTAGCGGGCGCTCCTGACGCCGGGACGGCCGCCGAGTGCGTCCACAAAGAGGCCCGAATCATCCGCCACCGTGTGGACGCCGCAGGCGCGCGCCGTCTCGGATGCCTTCTTCGCTGCATTGGCCTCGAGGGTCTCGCCGTCCTCGACCACATCCGGCGCATGCGGGAAGTCGCGCAGTGCGAGTATCTCGACCGGCAGGCCCGCCAGCAGAGCTTCCAGCTCTTCGCGCTTCTTCAGGTTGTTGGTCGCTATCAGCAGCCTCATGGCGGGCTCGCCTCAGGTCAAGCCATGCTGCGCCGGCTGCGGCATGCGCACGGCGGGCAGCACGGCGCCGACGGCCTCTTCCACCGTTGAGACGTAGGTGAGCTTCAGGCGGGCGGGAGGCGCCAGGTCGCGCGCGGCCTCGACGTCCGCCCGGTTGCGCTCCGGCAGCAGGACGTGCACGATGCCCGCGCGCTGTGCGGCGGCCAGCCTCTCGGCCAGCCGGTCCACCGGCAGCACGCGCCCGTGCAGCGTGATCTCGCCCAGCGCTGCGGTCCGTTCCGGCAGGCGCGCATTTGCCAGGAGCGACGCAAGCGCAAGCGCCATCGGCAGCCCGGCGGAGGTGCCCTCCTTCGGCCTCGCCCCACCGGGGCAGTGCACGTGGAAGTCGGAGTTCGCGAACACGCTGCTCTCGACGCCGAAATCCCGCGAGCGGGCCTTCCAGAAGCCGAACGCCAGCGATGCGCTCTCGCGCAGCACCTCGCCCACCCGCCCGGTGACTATCAGCTTGCCGCTGCCGTCAACCCGGAGCACCTCGACCAGCAGCAGGCCCGCCCCCGCCGGCGAAACGGCCAGGGTCGGACAGACACCCGGCCTCTCCGCCCTCTCGGTCCGCTCGGGATGATACGGCGGCGGGCCGAGCAGGTCGAGGACGCGCTCCCTGTCCACGTGGCGGTAACAGCAGTGCCCGCCCATGTATTCGCGCGCCAGCTTCCGGCAGACCGACGCGATCTGGCGCTCCAGATTCCTGACCCCCGCCTCGCGGGTGTAGCGCTCGACGAGCAGCTCGACGGCGTCCTCGTCAATCTCGAGCCACTCCCCGCCCAGGCCGGTGGCCTCGAGCTGTTTCGGCACCAGGTACTGGCGGCCGATGGCGACCTTCTCCTCCGTCGTGTAGCCGGGCAGGTCGATCACCTCCAGCCGGTCCAGCAGCACCGGCGGTATGGTGTCCGCCGTGTTGGCCGTGCCGATGAACATCACCCGCGACAGGTCGAAGGCGACGGAGATGTAGTTGTCCACGAAGGCCCTGTTGTGCTCGGGGTCGAGCACCTCCAGGAGGGCTCCGGCGGGGTCGCCGCGCAGCCCGCCGCCGAGCTTGTCGATCTCGTCGAGCATGATGACGGGGTTGTTGACACCGATGCACCGCAGGGCGCGCATGACGGAGCCGGGCAGGGCGCCCAGGTAGGTGCGGCGGTGGCCGCGTATCTCGGCCTCGTCGCGTATGCCGCCCAAAGCGACGCGGTAGAACTCGCGCCCCGTCGCCTCGGCGATGGAGCGGCCCATGGAGGTCTTGCCCACGCCGGGCGCGCCCACGAAGCAGAGCAGCGCCCCCTCGCGAGCGGGATTCAGCTTGCGCACGCTCAGGTACTCCAGGATGCGCTCCTTGACGTCCGCCCGGTCGTAGTGGTCGCGGTCGAGGACCTCTCGCGCGCGCTGAAGGTCCACGGCGGCGTCCGTGGACTTGTGCCACGGCAGGGCCAGCAGCCAGTCCAGGAAGTCCTCGGCCACCGCATACTCGGGCGCGCCCGGCGGCATGCGAGCCAGCCGGGCCAGCTCTCGCTCGGCCTCCTGGCGGGCCTCATCCGGCAGGTCGGCTTCCTCCAGCCGCTCGCGCAGCTCTTCGACCTCGGACCCCTTGCCCACCAGTTCGGTCAACTCCTGCTCCACCTCCTTCTTCCTGTCGCGCAGGTATTCCTCGCGGTCTTCTCCGGTCACCGCCCCCCGCGTGTCGCGCCGTATCTTCTCACTGGTCCTGACGATCTCGCCCTCGACCTGAAGCACGGGCACCAGCATGCGGTAGCGGTTCAGGGGACTCGGCTCGGCCAGCAGTTTCTGCTTGTCGTCAACGGGGAAGCTCAGTTGGAAGGCGATGACGTAGTCCAGCGGCACCGAGTCGGGCAGGGCTTCCAGAAGGAGCAGCCTCGCCTGGGCGTCTTCACCCGCTGCATAGAGGCGCTTGACCTGATTGCGCAAGTCGGTCGGCGCTTCTTCCGGCGCGTCTGGAAAGGGCTGCACGCGCACGGCGACGTGGGGTTCCTGCTGCACGTATTCGACGATGCGGCATCGCTCCAGCCCGCCGGCGACCAGAACCCTGACGCGGTCGGGCGACTCGTCGGTCGCCACCTCGATCTTGCTCACCACGCCCACGTCGTACAGGTCGGCGGGCGAGGGCTCGTCCATCTCCATCTGTCGCTGCGCCACCAGCACGAGACGGCGGTCGGCGTCCAGGGCCTCCTGCACGGCGGCGAGCGAGCGCGGCCGCCCCACGTGCAGACTGGTCACCACACCGGGGAACATCACCAGGTCCCGCAGCGCCAGCAGCGGCAGCACCTCGCTCTGTGCCAGTCGCTTGGTCATACCTGCATCTTAGGCCCGGAGGCGAGAGCCGGTCAAGTGAGGCGGAGCGGCGGCCCGCACCAGTGCCGCTGAGGGGCTCTGCGAAGGCCGCAGGCAGCAGGAGGAGGCCGGGCGGGTACAGAAAACTGGTGGGCGGTACTGGACTCGAACCAGTGGCCTCTAGCGTGTCGAGCTAGCGCTCTAGCCAACTGAGCTAACCGCCCACCGTGACGGCGATTCTACAGGCGCCCTGTGCCCAAGTCAAGCATATGCCCACGGCGGCACGGACACGCGAGCGTAGGCACGCGGCGCGCTCGTGCTACGTAGCCCGCCACGGCGGGCAGAGCAGCACCGTGCCCCTACCAACGAACCGGCTCGACGCTGGTGAGCACCTGGCTGCCCTGCGAAGGCTCGCACATGAACATGCGCGGCTCGATGCGCTCCGGCTCGTAGTATTCGCGTTGGAGCGTCGCGATCACGCCGTCCGCGCAGTCCTTCCGGACCAGGACCATGATGCAGCCGCCAAGCCCGGCCCCCGCAAGCTGCGCCCCCAGCACCCCCTCGCAGGCCAGGACGCGGTCCACCATCAGGTCAATCTTGGGCGTGCTGCAATCGTAAGCGCCCGGCTGCTGCCAGAGCGCCGCCTCCGAATCGCACAGCGGCCGCAGCAGCGCCGCAGCACCGATCAGCGCCTCCATCCGCTGGTCCGTCGCGTGGGTGTCGAATGGCCGGCATTCGGGATTCCATCGGGCGACGCGGTCGCCGTTGTGCGATATGTTCATCATGCGGCCCAGCGCTTGCACGTCGCCCCGGTCCAGAAGGGCTCCGGTTCGCCGGGACCTGTCGCATTCGGCTAGGCCGTAGAGCGCCACGTCGCGCAAGGGGAAGTCGTGCCCTTCGAGGTCGAGGCCCGACACGCACTTCGCCACCGTCGGGTGCTCGGCCGCCAGGGACTCGACCTCCCGGGGACTTATCTTCACGGGGACGTCCTTCAGAAGGCCGTAGAGCGCTGGCAGGGAGATGTCCAGCCTGTCCGTGTTCACGTCTCGCAGGTGCTCGATGATCGGGGCAAAGCGCGGGAACTCCCCCCTGATGACCTCTCTTGCCATGTGGTAACAGGCGACGCGGGCGTTGAAGCGCTCGCGGGCGTTCTCCATCTTCTTGGCCGATATGCCGGAGTGGCACACGATGAGGGCATGCTCTTCCGGAAACGGATGGGCGCCGAGCACTTCGAACGGGAAGAAGGAGACGCTTACCACCTCGTTGGCGCGGCCGAGTTTGATGGCGGCATGGTCGCCGCTGCCGCCGCGGGTCCCGACGAACCACTCCCCCTCCCCGCAGAGGTCCACGAACTCGCGGGGGCGCAGGTTGAGGGCATTGATCTCCGTTAGCGCCTCGGCGGCGGCCACTACGAGCGCCGACGAGGAGCTGAGGCCCGCGCCGACCGGGATGTTCCCCGCGGCGAAGGCGTCCATCCCCCTCAGCGCCCTGTCGCGGAAGGCATGCTGGAGCCGCAGCGCCGCTCCCTTGACGTAGTTGTCCCACTCGCCGGCGCTGCTGGAGACCATCCGCTGAAGGTATTGCGAGTCCAGCGTCCGGAGCCAGTCCTCCCAGACGATGTCGCTGGTCAGCTCGCGGAAGGAGAAACTGCGCGGGGGGTAGGTGGCGGCATCGGAGTTCCAGAGGTTGATGCGGTCGTCGTCTCGCGGTGAGGCGGCGATGACGATCTCCCGGTCTATGGCCATCAGGTTGCACGTGCCTCCCTGGTGGTCCACGTGCCGCCCCATCAGGTTGATCCGGCCCGGTGATCGCACGACGATGCAGGGCCTGTCGGCGCCGATCTTCTCGGCGAGCATCCGCACCGCGTCGGCGGCGAGGCTGCCGGGACTGCGCCGCCTAAAGTGGCTGTTCCACGCCTCCAGCGTCGGGTAGCGGGTCCTGCTCAAGGCGCGCACGGCGTGCACGTTCCTGACCGCCTCAAGCTCGTCGAGCGTGTTGAAGGCCATCACGTCTTCGGGGTCTTCTGTGCGGAACAGGCCGATGCTGCGGCCGCGCGAGACCAGCAGGTCCACGGCGTCCGTGAAGTAGCACTCGCCCTGGACGTTGTCGGTGCCGAGTTGCCGGACGGCGTCGTGCAGGAGGCCGAACCGGCCCACGTAGACGCTGAGGTTGCACAGCTCGGAGGCGAGGGCCTCTTCCAGAGAGATGGCCCCGCCGTGCAGGGAGAAGCCCTGCGGGATGGTCTGGGCGGCCGCGCTCAGCTCGCCGAGCGCGACGACATCGTCCGGTGGCCGCGCCAGTAGCCTGCTGAGAGCCGGAAAGCACGTCGCCAGTTTGCCGGTGCTGGGTATGTACTCGGCCGCCAGGCGCGCCAGTTCGCCGACGGTCAGCGGCCCCTCATCCGGCGCCAGGCCCCGCAGGCGCTGCGCCAGTTGTCGCACCCTGATATCGGGGGTCTCGAGGATGGCCACCGGCCTGCCGTCGCGCAGCACGACCTGACCTGAGCCGAGATAGTGCGCGCCGGGGCCTGCCAGGAGGCAGACGTCGAGATGGCCGGCGGCGTAAGTCTCCACAATGCCCCGGATCACATGCGGCGCGATCACCTTGTCGCCGGACGATATGAGGACGTGTTCGGGCGGCCCGAGCCCGGCCAGCAACTCCAGGGCGCACCTGACCGCGTCGCCCGTCCCCCGGGGCCGGCTCTGGTAGGCAAACAACACCGACGGCCGGGTGCTACAGACCTCGCCGATCACCTCTTCGGCCCGGCAGCCCACAACGACCACGTGCCGGCGAACCCCGGCTTCCTCGTAGGTCTGAAGCGCATTCTCGATGACCGAGATCGGGCCGATCTTGCAGCACGGCTTGGGCGGCATGTCTTCGGGCATCCTCTTGCCCGCCCCGGCCGCAAGCGTGATCGAGTAGACTTCCGAGTCCATGATGGCCCCGTCTATGCTGAGATCGGCTCAGAACATGCAAACCGGATGCCGCAAATGCCCATCCAGGGCCTCCAAAGAGTCTAAGACGCCGCGCCGCCTCGGTCAAGCGGTTGCCCCTCTGACGAACAATGCGCCCTCGCCCGGTGGCCCACGATTGACACGGGCGGCCCGCTTGCTTAATGTTGTCCCGGCATCCCCGGCCAACAAGGAGACGGCATGCGCATCGTCGGCACGATCTGCGGAACCGCCCAGCCCTCCGCCATAGAGATAACGGGCAGCATCATAACGGCCGTGGCGCCGGCGGAGCCCGACCTTGCTGACCGGCATGACACGCTCGGTGGGCCGGACGTCATGGTCTGCCCCACCCTGTTCGACATCCAGGTGAACGGATACGGCGGGCATGACCTGAACGCCGACGAGCCGCACCCGGAGGACGTGGCCGCCGTCGTCGCCCGGCTCAACGAAGTCGGCGTCGGCCTCTACTGCCCCACGGTGGGCACCGCCCCGCATGAGGTGATGGCCTCGCGCCTGCGGGCCATCGCCGATGCCTGCGGGGACGAGCGGATCGCCGCCAGCACCGTGGCCGTGCACCTGGAAGGTCCCTACATCTCGGCGGAGGACGGCCCTCGCGGGGCGCACTCGCCGGCGCATGTTTGTGACCCCGACTGGGACCGGTTCCGGCAGCTCCAGGACGCCGCCGGCGGGCGCATCGGGCTCGTCACCCTGGCGCCGGAGCGGCGGGGCGCCATCCGCTTCATCGAGAGGCTCGTCGAAGCGGGCATCGTGGCGGCCATCGGCCACACGGCAGCCGATGCGGCCCACATACGGGACGCCGTGAAGGCCGGGGCCCGGCTGGCCACGCACCTGGGCAACGGCGCTCACGCCCTGCTGCCGCGCCATCCCAACTACATCTGGGAGCAGCTCGCCCAGGACGCCCTCTGGGCATCCATCATCGCCGACGGCCATCATCTGCCCCAGTCGGTGGTCAAGTGCATGATCCGCGCCAAGGGCCTCGAGCGGACCATTCTGATCAGCGACGCCGTCCTCTACGCCGGGCTTGAACCCGGCGACTACGAGCGGGACGGACGCCTCGTCCAGGTGACAGCGGACGGGAAAGTGCAGCTGAAAGGGACGCCCTTCCTGGCGGGGGCGACCGTGGACCTGGGCCGGGGCGTCGCCAACGCCGTCAGCTTCGCCGGCATCTCGCTGCCGGAAGCGGTGCGGATGGCGACGCTCAACCCGGCCAGGCTGATGGGGATAGATGACCGGTTCGGGACGGTCGAGGTCGGCAAGGAGGCCAGCTTGCTCCTTTTCCGCTGGGACGAACGGGGCGCGCAGATGGAGGTATTGCACACCCTGGTCCGAGGTGAGGTTGTGTAGCTTGAGAACATGTAGCTCAGGCTCTCCAGCCTGAGTCCGGCCCGAGGGCCGGGTTCGTAGTCCCGCGACTGCGGGACTGCGCCACATAGTGCGCGAGAGCGAGGGAGAACATGAAGGTATTCGTGATGGTGGACATGGAAGGGATCAGCGGTGTGGTTCGGCGGGGTCATGTGTCTGAGGGAGATCCCCTCTATCAGCAGGGGCGCAAGTACATGACCTGGGACATCAATGCGTGCGTCGAAGGGTGCTTTGCCGGCGGCGCGGACGAGGTGGTCGTCTACGATTCGCACGGGGCCGCCGGGCCGAACGTCGTCTGGGAGGACCTGGACGAACGCGCCGAATACTTCATTGGCGAGACCGGCCGGGAGCGCATGCCGGGCAGTGAGGGGTCCGATGCCCTGATACTGCTGGGCTATCACGCGATGGCCGGCACGCCGGAGGCCATCCTCGAGCACACCATGAGTTCGCTGCATTGGCAGAACTTCTGGCTCAACGGCCGCAAGACCGGCGAGATCGGCGTAGACGCCGCCATCGCCGGCGAGCACGGCGTGCCGACCATCATGGTCAGCGGCGACGACAAGGCCTGCGCCGAGGGTGCAGAGTTCATACCGGGCGTGGTGACCGCGTGCGTCAAGGTGGGGTTGGCTGTCGAAGGCGGCCGCCTGCTCTCGCGCGCGAGCGCCCACAAACTCCTAACCGAGCGCGCCACCGAGGCCATGGGCAAAGCCGACCAGATCGCGCCGGTCAAGGTCGAGCCGCCCATAACGGCGAGGCTGGAGCGGGTCTCGCGCGGCAGGCTGCCCGTGCGCGGCGAGAAGCCCTACGTCACGATCATTGACGGCCGCACCTACGAGGTCACGGCCGAAAGCGTCGAGCAGGCCATCTGGCGGCTCTGAGAGCGGCCTCGCACGGCCCGTCATCTACTGGACCACGGACGCGACGGCCTCCTCGAAGACCGACACGCCCTCGCGCACGGCGTCCTCTTCGGTGACAAGGGGCGGGCATATCTTGACGGTCGCCCCGCCCAACCCCACCGGCGCGAACATCAACAGGCCGCGCTCCACGCACGCCCCCACGATGTCGAACGCCAGCTCGCCGTCCGGCTCCTTTGAGCCGGGCCTCGTGACATGAACGCCGGCCACCATGCCGCGCCCGTGCACGGCGCCTGTGCGATTGGTGAAGCGTTCGGCCACCTTCGCCAAGCCGGCGTGCAGCCCCTGCCCGACGGCCCGGGCGCGTTCCACCAGGCCGTCGCGACGGATCGCCTCGATGCCGGCCAGCGCCGCCGCCACGCACACGGGATTGCCCGTGTGGGTGCTCGTCATGCTGCCCGGCTCGAACCGGTCCATGACCTCGGCCCGCCCCAGGACGGCGCTCAGCGGCATGCCGCTCGAGATGCCCTTGCCGCAGCAGATCAGGTCGGGAACGATGCCGTAATGCTCGAAGCCCCAGAAGGTGCCCGTGCGCCCGAAGCCGGCCTGGACCTCGTCCAGGACCAGCAGCGCGTCGTGCCGGCGGGTCCATTCCCTCAGGCGCTGCACGTACTCCGCCGGGGCGAAGCTTGCCCCGCCGCCCAGGTAGGTCTCCATCATCACGGCCGCCACGTCCTGGCCCCCTATCCCCTGTTCGGCCAGCGACCTCTCGAAGGCGTCAAAGCCCGTGTCCTCGCACCGGAAGCCGTCGGGAAACGGCACCTGCGCGAACCCCGGGTCGAGGTTGACGATCCATTCCTTCAGGGCGGGAATCCCGCCGGCCTGCTGGGCGCCGAGCGTTCGGCCGTGGAAGGCGCCTTCGAAGCTCACGATGACCGACTTCGCCGGCCCCGCAATGCGCAGCCCCCGGGCGCGCGAAAGCTTGATGGCGCACTCGGTCGCCTCCGATCCCGTCGTCAGCAGGAACGCCTTGTCAATGCCCTCGGGGCCTGCCTCGACGAGGGCCCGCGCCAGGCGTGCCCGCAGCTCGCTGGGGAAGCAGTAGTTGTGGATCAGCCCGTGCTGCGCCTGCCTGATGATCGCCTCACGGACGAGCGGATGTGCATGTCCCGCGTTGGTGACCAGCACGCCGCTGGACCAGTCCAGCCAGGTGTTGCCCCAGCGGTCGTGGACCTGGCATCCTTCGGCCCTGTCCCAGACGACCGGCGGCTGCCCGGACATGGACTGCGGCTCATACGCGCGAAGCTCCTCCAGGATCGGCAGCGACTCCGGCACCGGTATCTCCGTGACGATGCGCCTGTAGCGGGTCTCGACGTGCGCGACCGCCTTCGGCGCCAGCGGATACGTTCTGCCCGCCATGACTCCTCCGCGGCTTCAGGTGATGTCAATCAGTCGGCCGGTGGCCAGCGACTCATGGGCGGCGGCCACGATCTTCGTCGCCTCCAGGCCGTCAAGCCCGTCGGGATACTTGCCGGCCAGCTCGTCCAGCTTCCCCCCGTCCAGCAGGAACGCGAGGTTGTCGGCGAAGTCCGCGATGGCCTCTATGCCATAGCCCCCATAGACGGTCCGGCCGGCCTTGTCCTTCGTCTCGCGGAAGAAGCCCAGGTTGTGCGTGGCCATCCTGCCGTCGGCCGCGAAGCAGCTCTCCGCGCCGCGGTCCTGCGAGTCCACCTCCATGATGCCTTCGGTGCCGACGATGCGGATGCCCTGGTTCACTATCGCCTCGAAGGCGTCCGGCAGTATCCACGAGACCTGGCACTGGAATGAGATGTCGCGCTCCATCTCGACGGCGATGCTGATGGAGTCCCAGGCGTCGAGGCCAAGCGAGGCGAGCTTCTTCTTGGCGCCGGTGGCATAGACGCTGCGGCCGCGGGTCTGCGCGATCCAGCGGAACAGGTCGATCATGTGGATGGCCAGGAACCAGCCCGGCGAAGACTCGCCCGCCCAGGAGGGCCACCAGTCGCGCGGCACCTCGATGCGGTCCTCCATCCACGCGTAGCCGTACTCGATCTCGCCGAACTTGCCCTCGCGCGCCAGCCGGTGAAGCTCCAGGTGATAGGGGTCATACCTCTTGTGGAAGTCCACCTCCAGCAGCAAACCCCCGCCCGCCGCCGCATCAATGATCTGCCGGCATCCGCTCGCCGTGACGTCCAGCGGCTTCTCGACGAACACGTGCACGCCGCGCTCGATGGCGGCAAGGGTGATCTCCCTGTGCAGGTGGTCCGGCGTGGCGATCGTCACGCCGTCCGGCCGCTCGCGGTCGAGCATCTCGCCGTAGTCGGCGTAGGTGCGCATCCCGAACTCCCAGGCGCGCTCATCCAGCAGTTGCTCATCGACGTCGGCCAGCGCCAGGAACTCGCAACGGCCCTCGTTGGCCAGTTGGCGGAAGGCCCGCAGGTGCATCAGTCCGAACCTGCCGCCGCCAATCACGCATATCTTGGGCTTCTGCGCCATCGCACTCCTTCCCTGTTCCGACCACCATGTCGGCAACGCGCCGTGCCGCCCTTCCCCATCGGCTTCACGAGGACGACTGAGTCGAGCACCATCTCTCGATGAACCGGACAAGCGTCTCCGCCGCCGTCGCGATCTCCGACAGGCTGACCTTCTCCTGGGCCGAGTGGGCGTCCTCGATGTTGCCCGGACCGAACACGACCGTCGGCATCCCGCCGACCTTGGCGAACAGCCGCGCGTCGCAGCTCACGTTCCACCCGGTCACGTCGTCGCGTGCAGCCGTTTCCGTGGTCGCCGCGTGGAACGCCCGCACCAGCGGATGGTCAACGGGCGTCTCGTAGCTGTCGTTGTGCAGCTTCGGGAAGGTCCGCTTGTATCTGGACGTGAGCGCCTCGCTCCCGCGCCCTTCGATGTAGCGGACGATGTCCTCCTTCACCTGCGCCATCGGCCGGTTCGGCAGGAAGCCGACGCCCCCTTCCATCACCGCCGAAGCGGGAACCATCGAGGGCCAGTCCCCGCCCCGCAGCGTGCCGACGTTGACCTGCGTCGGGAACTCGTAATGCGCGAACAGCGGCTGGCTTTCGCGGTCCCTGAGCAGTTCCTTCTCGTATTGGTAGAGGATGCCAATGGCCTCGCACGCCAGGTCAATTGCGCTGACCCCCTCGTGCTTGCGGCCCATGTGGCAGGGCTTGCCCTCGAACTCGAACCGGAACCAGATCGCCCCGCGGTTCGCCGGGTGCATGGCCAGGCCCGTGGGCTCCAGCACGACGACGCCGTCGGCCTCGATCCCTTCGCCGACGAGCGACAGGCTGCCGTTGCCCCCCACCTCCTCGTCAATGACCATCTGGTAGATGACCCGCCCGGACTGGTCCAGGCCCAGCTCCCGCACCGCACGCGCGGCCAGGTACATC
>JAUVVP010000096.1 GCA_030604585.1 Planctomycetota bacterium
GTCCTGGAGGCTGCGGCCGAACTTCTCGCGCATGGACCTGTCGCTCAGGTAAGTGATGTGGCCGATCATCCGGGCCACGGCCAATCCGCGGTTGGGAGGCGTGCGGCCGTAGTAGCTGCCGTCCTGCCAGTCGGGGTCGCTGTAGACGGCCTGCCGGCCGACTTCGTCGAAGGCGATGCCCTGGGCGTTCAGGCGGCAGGTGGTGGCGATCGGGATCGCCGATTCCACCATCTCCGGGTGGTCAATGGCCCACTGGAGGACCTGCATGCCGCCCATCGAGCCGCCGGTCACGCACAGGAGCTTGTCGAGGCCAAGGTGTTCGGTCAGGAGAGCATGTTGCACCTTGACCATGTCGCTGACGGTGACCATGGGGAAGTCGAGGCCGTATGGCTTGCCGGTGCTCGGATCGGTGGAGCCGGGGCCGGTGCTGCCCTTGCAGCCGCCGATGCAGTTGGCACAGATGACGAAGTAGCGGTCGGTGTCGATCCCCTTGCCCGGGCCGACCATCACGTCCCACCAGCCGGGCTTCGGGTCGTCGGGCGAGTGCAGGCCGGCCACGTGCGCGTCGCCGCTGAGGGCGTGGCAGATGTAGACGGCGTTGTCGCGCTCGGGCGTCAGCTCGCCGTACGTCTCATAGGCCACGTCAATCGGCCCGAGCTTGACGCCGCTGCGCAGGACCAGCTCGTTGGGAGGTCCGGCGAAGCGCCACTGCTTCGTCTCGACTACACCGACGGAGTTCTCCGCGGCCATCTTCGCATTGGACCTTCGCAGAGGGGCGGAATCGGGAACGGGATCCCCAGGACGCGCCTGGCGACAAGAGCCCAAAGCCTACATGCTACACGACCGCCCGAGGACTCTCAAGCTTTGGCGAGCGACTGCCCGGGGTCCTCTGCAATGTGCTGCGCGCGCCGGCGGCCCTGCCTC
Source organism: Planctomycetota bacterium (assembly GCA_030604585.1). Taxonomy (GTDB): domain Bacteria; phylum Planctomycetota; class Brocadiia; order SM23-32; family SM23-32; genus JAUVVP01. The sequence goes on from JAUVVP010000096.1 coordinate 925, forward strand.
TACGCGGCCTCCAGGGCCTGCGCGAAGTCGGCGATGATGTCGTCGGGGTGCTCTATGCCGACCGAGACGCGCACCATCTCCGCAGGTATCGAGAGTTCCGCTCGCTTCTCCTCCGTGAAGGAGACGTATTGGGACGAGTATGGGTGGATGACCAGCGTCTTGCTGTCGCCGAGGTTGGCCAGGTGATAGGCGAGCTTGACGTTGTCAATGAACTTGAAGCAGGCCTGCTCATTGGCGAGCCCGAAGGTGAGCAGCGCCCCGTAGCCGTTGCCGGCGAACTGTCGCCCGGCCACCTCGTGCCAGGGGCTGGTGGGCAGCCCCGGGTAGTTCACCCATCGGACCTTGTCGTGGTCGGCCAGGTATTCCGCCAGCTTCTGCGCGTTGGACATGTGGCGCTCCATCCGCAGCGCCAGCGTGTCGAGCCCGATCACGGTCAGGAACGAGTGGAACGGGGCGAGCGTCGTGCCGAAGTTGATGTGTATCTCGCGCCACACTTTGTCCAGGAAGGGCGCGTCGGGCCGTTTCGCCGATGAGAGTTCGAAGTGCGGGTACTTCTCCAGCGGCCAGGCGAAGCTCCCCCCGTCCACGATGACTCCTCCGACGGCGCTGCCGTGCCCGTTGAGGAACTTCGTCAGCGAATGGATGACCACGTCGGCGCCGTGCTCCACCGGCCGAAACAGGTAGGGCGAGGCCAGCGTGTTGTCCACGACGAGCGGCAGGGAGTGCCGGTGGGCAATGGCGGCAAGCTCGGCGATGTCGGGAACGTCCATCTTGGGGTTCCCTATCGTCTCGACGAAGATCAGCCTGGTCTTGTCCGTGATCGCCTCTTCGTACCGGGCCGGGTCCGTTGTCTCGACCAGCTTCGCCGTTATGCCGAACCGGGGCAGGACGCTCGTGAAGAGGATGTAGGTGGACATGAAGAGGCTGTTTCCGGCGACGATCTCCTCGCCGGCGCCGGCGATGGCCATCACGGTGTCGGTCACCGCGGCCATGCCGGAGCTGGTGACGACTGCGCCGACGCCGCCCTCCAGGGCCGCTATCTTGCGCTCCAGCACGTCGTTGGTGGGGTTGCGCAGGCGAAGGTAGATGTATCCGGCCTCCCTTCCGGCGAAGACTTCGCTGAGCTGCTCCGCCGTGCCGAACTTGTGCGACGCCGTCTGATAGATGGGAGGCAGCGTCCCGGTCTGCCACTCCTCCGGCCTCTGGCACGCATGGATCACCTGCGTGTCGAACCTCCACGCGTTGTCCTCGCTCATCGCCTTTCTCCTCCAGTTGTTGCCCAATCCGCTTGGAAAAGCAGTCGCGCCGCATGAACGCCTTTGGCGGCGGCCCCCCGCCGATGCAGAAGATAACCAAAGAGGTATACCCTGTCAAACCGGCGCCGGACGGCTATGCCGCCCGCTTTTTGGCTTGCCGGCGCCAAAGGTGGTAGAATGCCCGACGGGAGGCGGGCGAAGAAGATGCGCAACGTCGAGGAATACCTCAGGCCGGACGTCATCCAGGAGGTGGCCCGGCTCGATCTGAAGGCCAAGTTCATCGTCGAGGGCTTCATATCGGGCCTGCACGACAGCCCTTACCACGGCTTCTCCAGCGAGTTCAGCGAACACCGCAAGTACGCCGCCGGCGACGAGCCCCGGCTCATTGACTGGAAGGTCTTCGCCCGCACCGACAAGTACTACATCAAGCGGTTCGAGGCCGAGACCAACCTGGACTGCCACATCCTGCTCGACGCCAGCGAGTCAATGGCCTACAGCCACGGCGGCGTGATCACCAAGCTCGAATACGGCATCTACATGGCGGCGGCCCTCGGCTACATAATGACCCGTCAGCAGGACAACGTGGGGCTGGTGACCTTCGACGACGAGGTGACCAACGTCGTGCCGGCCCGCAGCAAGCGCTCGCACCTGGTGGCGATCCTCGGCGTGCTGGCCGGAGCGCTGAGGCACCGGCCTTCGCGCCTGGCCGACTGCCTTCACCGGGCGGCCGAGCTGCTGCGCAAGCGGGGCGTGGTCATCCTGTTCAGCGACCTGATCCCGGCCGAGGGGGAGGACCAGGACCAGGTGCTCGACGGCCTGCGGCACGTCCGTTACCGCGGCCACGACCTGATCTGCTTCCAACTGCTCGACCATGCCGAGCTGACCTTCCCGTTCGAGGGCCCGGCGCAGTTTGTGGACGTGGAGAGCCTCCAGGCCATCAGGGCCGATCCCGAGGCGGTCGCCGACGCCTACCGGCAGGAGGTGCGGCAGTTCGTCGAGCGCTACCGGGACGCCTGCCGCAGCGACCGGATAGACTTCGTTGCCGTGGACACCTCGGACTCGTTCGACCACGTGTTGCTGTCGTTTCTGAGGGCCCGGCAGCGGAAGTTCTGACCTTCATCGGCATATGACCGCCGGGGGCGCCCCATGTGGCGGATCAGTTTCACACATCTGGGTGCGTTGTGGCTGGGCGCGGCGGCCGTGCTGCCGCTGATCATCCACTTCCTGTGGCGACAGAGGCCGAAGGTCATCCGCTTCCCGGCCGTGCGGTTCATCCGGCTCAGCCAGCGCAAGAGCTTCCGCCGCACGCGCTTCAAGCACCTGCTGCTCCTGCTGCTGCGGATGGCGCTTATCACGCTCGTCGCCGCCCTGATCGCCCGGCCCAGCCTGCATAAGGGACCGCGGGGCGCGGCGGGCGCCGCGGGCGCGGACCGCATGGCGGCGGCCGTGCTCATCCTGGACGACTCGCTGAGCATGGCTTACCGGGCGGGCGACGCGACCTGGTTTGACGCCGCCCGCAACCGGGCCCTGGAGCTGGTGGCCGGCCTGCCGGAGGGAGCGGCGGCCGCCGTCCTCACCACATCCCATCCCCAGGGCAAGCTGACCCGCCAGCTTGACAGCGTGGCGAACCGGGTGGCCGGCCTGCGGGCCACCGCCAGGTCCAACTCGTGCTGGCGCGCCATCGAGACGGCCGCCGAGATACTCCGCCAGGAGGCCGCCCCCAGGCGCGACGTGTTCCTGTTCACTGACATGACGCAGTCCGCCTGGGTCGGCCATGAGCGGCGCCGCCTGCAACTCGGACCGGAGATCAACCTGTACGTGGTGGACTGCGCGGCGGACGATGCCGCCAACGCGGCAGTCTATGAGATGCGTCAGACGGGCGAACCGACCATCGTCGGCGGGATGCTCAGCCTTCAGGTGCGCGTGCTCGCCTCCGGGGCGCCGCTGAAACGGACCGTGCAGTTCGAGCTGGACGGCAAGGCGGTGGACCGCCGCCGGCTCGACCTGGAAGCCGGCAGCGAGACGGCCTTGCGGCTCCGCGCACTGCTGTCCGAGAGCGGCCATCACTGGGGTCGGGTGGCCTTCCTCAATCCCGACGGCCTCCCCCAGGACGACGCCCGCACCTTCACCGTCGAGGTGGCTCCCGAGGTATCCGTCCTCTGCGTCGAGGACGAGCCGGAGCTGACGCTCGAGTCGGCTTCGTACTTCTTCCGCCTCGCGCTGAACCCCTGGGGCGAGGAGGGCAGGGGCATATTCCGCGTCGAGCGGGTCTCGCCGGCCGGACTGGCGGACCTCCCTCTGAGTCCTTTCGACGCGGTGGCGCTGGTCGCCGCCGCAGGGATGAACGAGGCGGCCTGGCGCCGGCTCGACGCCTACGTGGCCGGGGGAGGAGGCGTGCTCGCCTTTCTGGGCCCCGGCACTGCCGACACGTATCGCAGCGCGGCGGCTCGGGCCGTCCTGCCGGCGCAGGTCGGCGCAGCGATGGTCGCGCCGCCCGAGTCGCCGTTCGGGCTCCGAATCGTCAGGCCCGGCCATCCCCTCGTTAGGGCGATCATGGACTCCCGGGCGACGCTTGCGCAGGCGCGCTACCGGCAGTGCCGGCGCCTGACGCCCGCACCGGATGCGGTGGAACTGATGAGCTTCGGTCCGGACCTGCCCGCCCTGGTCCTGTCCGAGGTCGGGGGCAAGGTGGCCCTGTTCGCCGGCACGGCGGACGAACGCTGGGGCGAGTTCGCCAAGACCGAGCCCTTCACGCCCTTCTGCCACGAGTTGCTCCTGTACCTGGCCGGCCGCTCGGCCGGGGGCATCCGGAGCGTGCCGGTCGGCGCGCACGTTCCCATCACGTTCGAGACTTCCCGGTGGCCGACCATCGTCTACGTTACCTCACCCGACGCCAAGGGGCCCGAGCGCCTGCTGCCCGGAACCACGCCGGGCAGGCACACCTACCGCCGGGCGGACGCGCCGGGCTACTACCGCGTGGACTTCGAGCGACAGGACAAGGAATGGCGGGGCGGCTTCGCAGTCAACACCGTGTCCGTCGAAAGCCGCCTCGAGAAAGTGCCGTTCGAGAAGGTGCAAGCTTCCGTCCGGGCCGGCAAGGTGGAGCTGGTGGCGGAGGCTTCGTTCGGCGAGGGCGAGATCGAGCAGGCCGGCGGCGCGCGGGAGCTGACCCCGTATCTGGCGCTGCTGGCCCTGGCGTTCCTGGTGGCCGAGTGCTTCCTGGCCAACCGGTTCTACGGCGCCGGGAGGGCGTCCCCGCCCAAGGGCGAGTGAGCCGAGGGAGCGCCGCTGCGCTGGGCCTGCTCGTGCAGCGCCCGGGCCAGGGCGCGCTGCGCCGCCTCGTAATCCGGCTGGATGCGCAGCGCCTGGCGGAAGTGCTCCGAGGCCCGGTCCAGCTCGCCGCGCCCTGCCAGCGCGATGCCCAGGTTGAAATGGTTCTTCGCGGAATCCGGGGCGATCTCCAGCGCGCGCTCGAATCCTGAGATGGCCTCCGCCAACCTGCCCTGACGCGCGAGGGCCATGCTGAGGTTGCTGTGGGTCTCGGCCACGTCGGGACTGATGGCCAGCGCTCGGCGATGATGCGCTATTGCGTCCTCATATCTGCCTTGGGCGGCCAGGGCGATCCCCAGGTTGTCGTGCGCCTCGGCGTAGTCCGGCTCGATCCGCAGTGCCCGGCGCAGATGGTCCACGGCGCGCTCCAGCTCGCCCCGCTGCATGAGCGCGACTGCCAGGTTATTGTGCGCCCTCGCATAACGCGGTTCCGCTTCCAGCGCGCGACGGTAGTGCTCGACGGCCCGGGCAAGGTTCCCTCGGCGGACCAGCGCGACCCCGAGGTTGTTGTGCGCCTGCGCATGGTCGGGCTCGAGCGCCAAGACCCTCTCGTAGAGCGCCAGGCCGAGATCGGAACCGCCCGGCCGCGAGGTCACCGTGTGGGCCAGCCACGCCAGGACCCTTGCGTTGTCGCGATGATGCTCTGCCAGCGCCAGGGTGTAGCGAAGTCCGACGGCCTCGTTCTGGCGGCATCTGCGGATCTTGGGGTCCTCGGGCAGCAGGGCGAGCGCATCGGCCGTCCGCCCGGCGAGCATGAGCCGGTTTGCGCGCCCGTGCAGGGCGAGCCGGTCCTTCAGGTGCGCGCTCTGGGACTGGTTGCCGGTGTTGGTCAGGTAGGGCCATATGCTCTCCAGGGCGGGTCGGAACGTTGCGAGCGTGCATTCCTCGCCGCGCGAATACCTGGTCCTGTACTGCGTGAAGGGCAGGTCGTCGGTGTTGACGGGGCCCTCGCCCACCCACTGCCGCAGGGCATCCTCGGCGCAGACGAAGGTCTCCCACCAGCCCACGGGGCTGTCCAGCCCCCAGGGGCGCAGGTCACGCGCCACGGCCGGCCCCGAGAGCCGGTGCTGCCAGGCCGCCGCATCTATCGCCAGCCTCTGGGGCGTCGCCGCCAGCAGCGTGTAGCCCACGTGGACGCCCGTTTCATTGATGCCGTGAGAAAGCCAGATGCTCGTGTGGGGGAAGACGGACTGCATCGTCCTGACGACGATCCTGTACTCGGTCGGGCTCAGGCCGTGAATGGGCAGCCATTGGACGAAGACGGCGTCGTCGGTCAGGTGTTCCTTGACCGTCCGGTAGAACTCCCGCGTGTAGAGGACCCAACTGTCGCTGGACTTGGGATGCGTGGCATCGGAGACGATCACGGGCCACTTCTTCTGCGAGGTGAGGATATAGTTGCGGCCATCGTCAATGATGACCTTCACCTTCGGGCTGTCCAGCAGGCGGTTGTTCTCGTCTTCGAGCAGGCGGGCGGCCTCGACCACGCTGCTTTCCAGGTCCACGACCTCCAGGGACTCGACCTCCGGGAAC
>JAUVVP010000051.1 GCA_030604585.1 Planctomycetota bacterium
TACCTCCCTAACGTGAGGAGGCATGCTTTGTTCCAGTTTGCGAACCAACGCACTCAGCCGCTGCTCCCCGAAGAGCCCCTCCATATGTTGCCTGGAGACGGGGTTATTCAGGGCGGCCCTGATTCGTGTGTAATTGAAGAAGAAGATACAATCACAACCCCAGTTCCTCAGCGCGGCATTGATAAGTCTGAGGGATATCCCTTTGTACCCCCATGGGTCAATGAAGAAGAGCGTTGGCACGAGTTTCACTTCTTCGAGGAGTCGGGCGATATCCTCTCCGACTTCGAAGCTGGAGACCTTCGGCTGATACCTGAGGTTACCTATATGCTCCAGCGAGTTGATCTCGTGCACAAGCTTATCAGCGTACTCCTGGTTGCTATCGTTGAAAAGGGTCACAAGCATATCGCAGAGGTCTTTGTCACCGACGGCTTCCTCCAGAACGAGCAGCGGAGTGGACGGCGTCCCGTCCTCGTAGCGCCCGGGCCCAGAGAACAGGTCTATGTAGGCCAGCTTTCTTCTTCGCGTTCGCACACGCGGGATGATGACACGTGCCCACGCACGAAAGTACTTGTTGACGATGTGCGTTTTGACCTGCGACCTCTCAGTAGGCTCGTCGAAGAATCTCCGGCTGCCCATTCTCAGTACCCCAACAACTCGTGTACGCCGCTACTCTTGGCCGCTGCTCCGCGAAGCATCGCTATATCACGTCCCAAGTATAGTAGCTTCTGCGCATTCACAGGTCAAGCCCATATGTGCGGCTTCTCATCCCTGTCGGCTGGCAGCAGCACTTCGAGAATCAACTCGCCATCGACAAAACGGACAGCCGCTACGAGGTCCGCAACGGACTCGCTGGTCATCTCGGTTCACTGCAGGGCAAACACGGCGCCCTGTTGGAGCTTGTGGAAGCGCTCCTGGACGGGGGTGGGCAGCGCGGCCCTCAGCTCGTCGGGGTAGCCCTTCGTCCAGAACTCGTTCTCCGCGTTTTGACGATACGTCCCGAAGTGCTGCGGGAAGATGTGTGCGGGGTCGAGGGCCTCGATGAGGACCACGGACCGGTCCACGTGCGTGTTGTGGACTGTGGGCGAGACGAAGAGCACGTCCACGCTCTCGAGCGTCAGATGGTCCTGGAGCAGCACCGAGTCGCCGGGCTGAAGGATCCTCTTGCCGCCGGTAGTGAGCAGGTAGCCGCAGTCGAACATATTGGCGCTCGCGAGCACGGCGAAGTCCTCGTGCCCGTGGAAGGCCCGCTGGGGTTCGACGTGGATGCCTGGCAGGTCGAAGGGCTCCCCGGGCCGGGCGACGTAAATCCGCGCCTCCGGCACGCCGATCTCCCTGGCCTTCTCCACGTTATTGGCAGGCACCACGAACAGGCATTCGGACGCCTCGACCAGGGTCCGGCAGGTATAGGCGTTGAAATGATCCCCGTGCTCGTGCGTGATGAACAGCACGTCGAGCTTCGGGGCAAGCTCCTCGGCGGATATGGGCGGCGGTTCCAGGCGGATGCCGCCCGGGTCCAGGTCGAGGTCGAAGGCGATGAGGCGTCCCTCGGCGCGTATCAGCCACCCCGCATTGCCCAGCCAGCAGAACGCCACGCCCTCCCTCACCGACAGCATCTCATCCAGCGCGCTGACTTCGGTCATTTTGGCCTCCCTCCGGTTCTCGGGGACATCTCAGCGTCGGGATGTCGGTCATTCTCGTGATTCGCTGCGGGCTCCGCAAGTTGACACCGGGCTTCGGGCGGCCGCTGCTGTCAGAGATCGAACAGCACGCCGGGGTTGAGCGTGGTGTCGGGGTCGAGGGCCTGCTTGATGGCGCGCATGGCGGCCAGGTCCGCCTCGCCGAACTGGATGGGCAGGAACACCTTCTTGATGCGGCCGATGCCGTGCTCGCCGGCGACGCTGCCGCCCAACCGCACCGCCTCCGCCGCGAACTCCATGTAGAGTTCTTCCCCCTGCTCGAGTTCGGCCGCCGCCCTCGGCAGGATGTTGACGTGCACGTGACCGTCGCCGACGTGGCCGAACATGACGAACTCCAGGCCGCACTCTTCTAGCCGCCGGCGGTAGAAATCCATCATCGCCCCCAGCGACTCGTCGGGCACGGCCATGTCCGTGCCGACCTTGTGCAGCTCGGGCACGCGGGCCTGGCGCCGCGCGATGATGCTGTTGACGGTCTCGGGCACGGCGTGGCGCAGGCGCTTCATCTCCTCCACGTCCTTCTCGGTGAAGCCGGCCCAGCTATGCGCCGGGTCGAGTCCGACCTCTGCGAGCATCTCCTTCAGCGAGGCGTAGATGGCGTCGAGCTGCGCCTCGTCCTCGAAGGCTACCTCCGCATAGAGGGCCGCCGCTGCATCGGCCGGCAGCCGTGAGACCTCGACGTAGGCCGGCGTCTGCCGTCCCATGCTGCGCACCAGGGCCATCGCGCGCGGGCCGATGTACTCCAGGGCAATCGGCGGCAGGTCGGGGCGCCCCTTCCATGCCTGGACCAGTTCCACGCAGGCCTCCGCGCCGTCGAGGAACTGCGTCAGGAACAGGCGGTTGGCCGGCTTCTCGGTCAGGCGCAGTTCGGCTTCGACGACGATGCCGAGGGTGCCTTCGCTGCCGATGAACAGGTCCACGGCGTCCATGCCGGGCTTGAGGTAATAGCCGGCGGTATGCTTGGTCATCGGCATCGGCAGGTCGGGGATGCGCAGTTCGGCGGCGCTGCCGTCCTCGCGCCGGTAGAGGATCAGCCCGCCCTCCGCCGTCACCTGTCCCCGCCCCAGCTCGAGGATGCGGCCGTCGGCCGTCACGAGCTTGAGCCAGTTTACCCATCGGCGGGTCGGGCCGTAGTGGAGGGTGCGCGCGCCCGAGGCGTTGGTGGCGATGTTGCCGCCCAACTGGGCGGTGGCCTCGGTCGAGTCCACCGGATAGAAGAGCGGCCGGCCGGGCTTGCCGTCAGGGTATTGGCACAGCCCGTGGTCGAGGGCGTCGGTCAGTTCGGCCAACGTCGTGCCCGCCCCCACGCGCACGACCCAGGCGCCGTCCCTGCTGCGACGCACCACCGGCTTGGGCTTGATGCGCTCCAGGGCGATGACCTCCTCGGCGTCCAGAGGCACCGCCGCCCCCGTAAGGCCGGTCCTGCCGCCGGAGACGGTGACGCGATGGCCCGCCCGTCGTGCCGCCCGCACGGCCCCGGCGACCTCCTGCGCCGTGGTCGGGAAGTGGATGGCCTCAACCCGCGAGGCCGTCGCCCCGGCTTCACTCGGGACGTGGAGCCGCGACTCGTCGTGGAGGTAGTCCGCATAGCCCTGGCGGATGCTGTCCCAGCCGGTGACCTTGCGCCAGGCTGCTGCGGTCATCCCGGGCGGCTGGGGAACCAGTTCATTCATCTTCGGCCCCCTCGGCGGCTCGGGCCGCCCGCAGTCGTTCGATCAGCGCCGGCAGCACCTCGCGGTGGTCGCCGACGATGCCGTAGTCGGCGAACTGGAAGATCGGCGCGTCCGGGTCGCTGTTGATGGCCACGATGGTCTCCGAGGACTGCATGCCGGCGCGGTGCTGCACGGCGCCCGAGATGCCGACGGCGACGTAGAGGCGGGGCTGAACGGTCTTGCCGGTCTGGCCGACCTGGCGCTCGTACGGCACCCAGCCTGCGTCCACGACGGCGCGGCTTGCCGCCAGCTCGCCTCCAAGCAGCGCGGCCAGTTCGGCGAGGGGCTTGAATCCTTCCGGTCCGCCCAGCCCCCGTCCACCCGCGACCAGGACGTCAGCTTCAGCGATGTTGACGGGGCCCTGATCGCCCGCCTGTCGCGCCAGCACCTGCGTTCGACTCGCCGTCAACTCGGAGGGGACCGCCCAGCGCCGAACGCGCGGCCGGGCCGTCCCTTTGCGTTCGGGCGGCGTCATGACCTTCGGCCGGACGGTGGCCATCTGGGGCCGGTGCCGCCGAGTGACGATGGTGGCCATCACGTTGCCGCCGAAGGCCGGCCGCGTCTGAAGGAGGTCGCCGGTCTCGGACTCGATCTCCAGGCCGGTGCAGTCGGCCGTCAGCCCGGTCCTGCACAGCACGGCGACCCGCGGCATCAGAGAGCGCCCCCGGCCGGTCGCCCCTGCCAGGACTATGGCGGGGCGAAGCTCCCCGATGAGATGCGCCAGCGTCCGACCGAACGGACCATCCCGGTATTGCGCCAGCGCCGGGTGCTCCACCAGGTGGACCGTGTCCACGGCCAGGCCGGCGAGCTGAGCGCACACGTCCGGCAGGCCGTGGCCGGCCACCACGACCTCAAGCGGACACCGCAGCGTCGTTGCCAGCTCGGCCCCCTTGCCGATCAGCTCGAACACGACGTGATGCAGCCGGCCCTCGTGGTGCTCGCCGTAGACGAGAACGGCTCCGCGCCCGGCCTCAGCGCGCTCTGTCTCTTTCGCCTCGATGGAGATGGCCGCCACCGGACAGATCTCGACGCAGAGGCCGCAGAACGTGCACGCCTCGCCGACCGCTATCCTGTCCTCCAACTGCGCGAGGGCGCCGTAGGGACACTCCTCGATGCAGCGCAGGCAGAGGGTGCAGGCGGCATGGTCAATCCGCAGGGCCATCAGATGAGCGCCTCTCGCCTCAGGGTTTCGATGAGCTTCGCGGCCGTCTTCTGCGGCTCGCCCTGCCAGACCACGCACGCGCCCCGCACCGGCGGAGTGAAGACCTTCACGACGCGGGTCGGGGAGCCGTCCAGCCCGAACTGCGCCGCGTCGCCGTCAATGTCGCCTGCGCCCCATCGCTCGACGGGGCAGCGGCGCGCCTGCATCTGGCTGACCAGCGACGGGAGGCGCGGGAAGTTCAGGTCCTTCAGGACCGTCAGCACGGCGGGCAGCCCGACCCTCAGGGTCTCGTTGCCCCAGTCGGTCAGCCTCTCCACGGCGACGGCCTCGTCGGTAGCCTCGATGATGCGCCGCACGTAGGTGGCCTGGGGCCAGCCGAGGTGGACGGCCAGGCCGGGGCCGACCTGGGCCGTGTCGCCGTCTATGGCCTGCTTGCCGCAGAAGACGAGGTCCACGTCGCCCAGCTTGCGCACGGCGCAGGCCAGCGCGTAGGAGGTGGACCAGGTGTCCGCTCCGGCAAAGGCGCGGTCGGTGAGCAGTATCGCCCTGTCGCAGCCCCGCGCGATGGCCTCCCGCAGCGCAGCTTCCGCCTGAGGCGGTCCCATGCAGAGGGCAGTGGCGGTTCCCCCGTTCCGCTCGGTCAGGGCAACGGCCCCTTCGACGGCATAGGCATCGAGCGGATTGAGGATGCTCGGCACCCCTTCGCGGATGAGCGTGCCGCGCTCGGGGTCGATCCGCACCTCGGCCGTGTCCGGCACCTGCTTTATGCAGACGACGATGTGCATCTTCGCATGTCCACGCGGCGGCTTCTCGCGCTCGTGCTCGCTCTCGCTCTTGCAGCCTTCGGCTTCAGCAGACTTGCCCGCCTTTGGCGGGCTGGGAAGTCTGCTCTACACATCCCACCTGTAGCCGCCGGAGGCGGATGTGGAATGGAACCGATATTAGCAGCGCCCGATGGTTGAATCAACGTCATGAACGCCTGAGGGCCCCATGGGAGGCCGCCAGGCAAGGGTGATTTTAAATCGCCCGGGGATGGCAGTATGTTGGCCGGGCACGCACTCGCACCACCAGGGGAGGCACCGTCAGTGGCCATCGAAGGGCCGAGGGCGATGAAGCCGGAGGAATTCAGGTCGGGCGTCGAGCTGGCCGACCGCGTGTTCCGGCAGGGGCGGCTGTCCTCCAGGACGGATGCTTACCCCCTCCTTTGGAGGGAGGACAACCTCCAGAACCTGCGTGTCTTCGCCGACGACGGCAAGGTCGTCTCGCTGATCGGGATGCAGCAGCGGGACATCTGCCTGCTGGGCAGCCGCCATCGGAGCTGCTGCCTCGGCTCGGTTTGCACCGAGCCCGACTACCGGGGCCAGGGCCTGGCAACCCGCCTCCTGCACGACTGCCGGGACAAGGCCCTGGACGACGGGGTGGCCATCTTCTTGATCTCCGGCAGGCGCGGCCTCTACCGGCGGCAGGGCTACGTGGACGTCGGCAGCTATCACATCTGCACGGTCAAGCGCAGTAGGCTCCCCGAGAACAAACGCTACTCCCTGCGTCCGTGGCGGCCCGAGGACGTGCCGGCGATGCTGGGGATTTATTCCGCCGAGCCGGTGCGCTTTGCCCGCTCGCCGGAGGACATGCTGGCCGTTCTGCGCATCGAGATAGTGCCCGACGCGCCCGGTGCCACGCGGGTGGTCTGTCCCCGGGGCACTGACGAGCCGGTGGCCTACATCTCGTATCGGGTTGGGCCCGGCTCCACGAAGGACGAGGATGCCGTCACGGTGGCGGAGGTGGCCGGCCCGCGGTGGGCCATCGCCCAGGTCCTGGGCGAGTTGCTGGACGAGCGGGGCGTTGATTCGCTGGCGCTCCCCTACCTGGACTGCGACGGGGAGATGGCGGAGTTGGCGCGCTCCTTTGGCTGGCCGACCAAGCCGCGGGGCTTCCGCGGCACCGTGGGCATCATAGACCCGGCCCGCTTCTGGCAGGCCTGCGCCGCCCTGTTCGCGGAGCGGCTCGGGGGCCGGCGAGCAGGCCGGCTCGGGCTGAGCGCCAGCGGGGCGGTGCGGCTCACTTACGGGGACGAGGAACTGGCGCTGGAGGGCATCAGCGGCATCACGGAGTTGATCTTTCTGCCGCCGCACCGTCGCAAGGAGCTGGAGCTGGGCCTGGGGGCGGATTCGCAACTGGCCCGGCTCCTCGACGGGCTGTTCCCCCTGCCGCTGGTGGACTACGGCCTGAACCACGTATGATCGTGACGGGCGCAGCCGCGCCGCGCAACTCAGTTGGGCAATGGCAATGAGCATCGAAGGCCCCAGGGCGGTTCGGAAAGAGGAACTCCGCTCGGCCATGGAACTGGAGCGGCGGGTGTTCCGGATGCACTGGGACAGTTCGCCTGAGTGGGATCTCTCCATCCCCGACGACGGAGTTGACCTGGAGCGCTGGCGTGTCTTTGCCGACGAGGGCAGGATCGTATCGGTGGTGGGGGTGTCGGAGCATGAGATATCTCTGCTCGGCGTGCGCCATTTGGGATGCTGTTTCGGGGGCGTCTGCACCGACCCGGACTACCGCGGGCGAGGCCTGGCGACGCAACTGCTCATAGACGCCAGGGAACAGGCGCTCAGGCGCGGGGCGGATATCGCCCTGATCTCGGGTTCGCGGGGCCTCTATCGCCGGCTCGGGTACGTGACCGTCGGCGGCTATCACGTCTGCACCGTCAAGCGGAGTCGGCTTCCTCCCGGCGGCGGCTGCGTCCTGCGGCCCTGGCGTCCGGAGGACGCGCCCGCCCTGGTGAGCATCTGCGCCGCCGAGCGGGCGCGCTGGGTCAGAACGCCGCAGGAGTTCCTGGAACGCCTGAAGGGCGGCAGCGTGGGCGGAATGTCCGGGGAGACCAGGATCGTTTGCCCAGGGGACAAGGACGAGCCGGTCGCCTACATCGCATACCAGATCGGCGGATGGCCCTGGGAGAAGAAGGATAGGAACGCCGTCTCGGTCGCCGAAATGGGGGGATCGCGCTGGGCCATCGCCCAGGTCCTGGCAGCGCTGCTGGATGAGCGCAAGGTCAGTTCGTTGACGCTGCACTACCCGGACTGCGACACGGAGATGGCGGAGCTGGCGCGCACCTTCGGCTGGCCGACCAAGCCACGCGGCTTCCGCGGCACCGTGGGCATCATAGACCCCGAGCGGTTCTGGCAGCGCTGCATGCCGCTGTTCGCAGAGCGGCTCGGGCGCGAGCGGGCCGGCCGGCTCCGGCTGGACGCCAACGGGTCGGTGCGCATCACCTATGGGTGTGAAGCCGTGGAACTTGACGGCATGAGCGGTATCACGAAGCTGGTGTTCCTGCCGTCCCGGCGCCGGAAGGAGCTGGACCTGGGCCTGGGGGCGGACTCGCAACTGGCCCGCGCGCTGGACGATCTGTTCCCTCTGCCCCTGGTGGACTGGGGCCTGAACTACGCGTGAGCCCTCCCGACTCGCCGGCGGACGCAGTTGAGCCGCGGGGGCCCGGCCGCTATCCTTGCCGATCAGATCGGGGTGCCATTGGCAGCGCAGGGGCATTGGCGGGGGCAGGGGCGGCGCGCATGCCGAGCGACGAACAGCTCATGATGAGGGCCGCCGAAGGCGACATGGACGCCTTCGAGGAGCTGGTCCAGCGCCACCAGCGGATGAGCCTGAATGTCGCCTACCGCTTCCTGGCAGACGCAGCACAGGCTGAGGACATCGTCCAGGAGGCCTTTCTGCGGGTGCTGGCCGCCGCCTCGCGCTATCGTCCTGCCGCCGGCTTCCGCACTTATCTCTACAACGTCATTTGGCACCTGTGTGTGGACCAGTACCGCAAGAGGCGTCCGCAGTCGCTGGACCTCCTGCCGGCCAGAGAGGACCCTTCAGCCGGCCCGGCCGAGCAGGCCGCGGCCGAAGAGCGCGCCGCCCTGGTGCGGGAAGCCGTCGGGGCACTGCCGCCCCGGCAGCGGATGGCCCTGGTGCTGAAGCACTTCGAAGGACTCAGCTACCAGGAGATTGGCCGGGCGCTCGACTGCTCGCCCACGGCCGTGGACGCGCTGCTGGCCCGGGCGAAACGAAAACTCAAGGACAGGCTGCGAGAGCTGCTCTGAGGGGCTGCGCAGGACGTGCAGCCCCGGTCGGGGAGGTGAGAAACACACCGGAGGTCGCAGGATTCGCCAGCTTCA
>JAUVVP010000468.1 GCA_030604585.1 Planctomycetota bacterium
AGTCGGACGCGCTCCTGTCTGCGTGCCGTCGCTGAAGCATCATCCCCAGTGCCGCAAAGGGCAGCAGAAGGTGAACCCACCAGGTGAGGTTGGCCACCATTGCATCGCCATGCGCATGGAGAGGCGGCACCAGGCGCGCATATGCCTCTGCGATCCCGCTCCCCCAGGTCCACGCCGCGATGCACAGGATTGCCAACCCCGAGGCCGCGTGCAGCAACCCGAGCAGACGCCGTTCCCTGGCCAGCTCGAGGATGCCACAGAGCACAGCGTACATCACAGCCGCTCCGGCGGCGACGTAGTACACCAGGCCCAACAGGACGAGGAAGGCCAGCAACCGCAGCGCCCATCCGCGCGCCGGGACCCAGGCGTACAGGCACACACACAGCATTGCCGTCACCAGCGCCAGCGCCGTCGGTAGAGGATTGCCGTACCGGCCGTAAACCAGCAGCAGAAGCACCGCGGGAGCCAGGTGTATGGCTGCGGGCCGCCTGCCGCCCACGTGACTGATCAGCACCCACGTGGTCAGGCACATGAGGCCGGCGACAATTGTGATCACTGCGGCACCCATCCAGGGCTCATAGTAGAGCTGGCACAGGAGGGCCGAAGCGTAGGCGACAAGCCCCCCAGGACGGACCAAGAACGTCCTGAAGAAGGCCATGCCCGGCGAGAAAGAGGGGAAGCTCTTCGTAATCCAGTACTCGTAGCAGATGAGGGCCGGGTTGATCCGCAGCCAGGTATAGAGATAGAGCAGGAGGAGAAAGCAGACGGAACGAAGCGGGAGGCGGATGCTCTGGTCGGGAAGTACTGGCCTGGCGGCAGAGAACGGCGGCGGCAGCCCGGAGACCGGCTACGGTCAGTCAGCCGACCTGGGGCTCCAGGGCCCGACCGGCTCCGGCGCGCCCGCCGGCCCGACGTCCGGCCCCCGGCCGGCCGCCGGCGTCGCCGAGGTCACCGCCAGGTCGCTCTTGACCCATTGCCCTGAGCGCATGACGCGCGCGATCTGCTCTCCCCTGACCGGGACTGGCTCGCGCACGAGTTCCGGCACGTTGTAGGTCTTCAGAAACGAGTCGTAGAACGCGGGGTCCTTCTGGGGCAGCAGGAAGGGTCTGTGGGCCTTGCCCGTCTCGTCCACGTAGCTGAGGTACAGCCTGGTCAGCAGGCCGTCGCGGCGCCTGCTGCTGAAGACGATCCAGCGCCCGTTGCTTGACCACGAATGCCAGCTGTCCGACTGGTCGCTGCTGATGGCGAGCCGTGCGTAGCGCCCGCTTTCGAGGTCCATCATGTAGAGGTCGGAGCTGGCCAGATGTATGGGGAAACAGCCGTACTCGGCCATGCAGAACAGGAGGAACCGGCCGTCCGGCGAGACCTTCGGCAGCGTGATGCTCAGGCCGGTCCGCTCCGCCGAGAGCACGGTCTCCACCTCGTCCCAGGTGCCGGTCTCGATCTCATAGCCGATTCGCCTCAGCTCGTAGCGGACCTGGTCATACTGCGCCGGCGGCACTTCGTTGCGGTCTGACCAGAGGATGGGCGCGCTGCAGAAGTAGAGGTACTTCCCGTCCGGCGACCACGCCGGATAGGTCTCCAGGCGGTCGGGTTCGCGGATGGCCGGGGTCGAGGCCAGTGCCCCGGACTCCAGCAGGTAGAGGGCCAGGTCCGAGTCGAGGTCAACCACGTCGCGGACCTCGGCCCCCGAGCCATGAAAGAACTGCCTGACCTTGTTCATCGAGAAGGCAAGCGCCCGCCCGCTCGGATGCCAGGACGTATAGACGGCGGAGGAGAGCGTCAAGTGCGTGCGGGTGTCCACTATGGTCACGTGGCCGTCCCGGATCAGGACCATGCCCATGCCGTGGTCCTCGCGCCCGCGCCGCATCTGGAACACCACTCCGTCTGTGCCCTTGCTCAGGAACGTGTGGCAGTTCATGCATCCTTCGTCGAAGGACCTGTTGTCCAGGATGAGCGACTCGTCGTAATCCTCGAGATCCCGCTCATAGATGCCCATCCTCACGTACATGTTGAATCCCGCGTTGATGAGGCGATAGACCAGATACCGGTCGATCTCCTCGCGTGCGATGGCATTCGTCATGGGCTCAAAGCGGTCCCAGCGGCCGTCTGCGGCCTTCACACACACGTCAATGGAAAGCTCCTCGCCCCGGTTCGCGTCCAGGAGCCTCCTCCATGGGCGCGGCGGAATGACGATCTGCGGCCCCCGCGCGACAACGTCAATGCCCTCCCCTTTCGTGGAGCGGAACTTGACGCAGTACAGCGTGCCCGGCTCCTCCACCACGAAGTTCAGCGGCGCGATGTTGGGGGGGATGACGGCGTCCGCGTAATCGGGGGTGACGCGCGCGCGGCGAGTTACGGACCTGTAGTCCTCGACGTCGGCTGCGCCGCGGCGCAGACCGTAGGCCAGCGCGCCGACAAGCGCCAGGCCCACAGCGCAGAGCACGAGCAGGTAGCGGCGGCGCCGTCTCACTCCGCAGTCCCCCCCTGGAGAAAGAAACGGAAGTAGGGGAAGTAGCTGTCGCCGTAGTCTTTGGCGAGCCGGCGGCGGGCCGTCCGCAGGTCGGACCCGTAACGGTCAAGTTCCTGGGCGAACCGCCGGAAACGCTCGCGCGTCTGCGCGCTGATGGTCCGCCCGCCGAGCCCGACGCCGCTGCCGGTGCGTGCCATGTAGATCAGTATAGCCTCTTCATAGAGCCTGGGAATGCCGAGGTAGTCAAAAT
>JAUVVP010000405.1 GCA_030604585.1 Planctomycetota bacterium
ACGGCCGCCACCTGCCGCTGGGCAACGACGCCCTGAAGGCCCACGCGATACTGGTCAAGTGCGCCGAGCAGTACGGCGGCGCCGTCTACCCGCCGCAGTGGCTGCACTCCGGATTCGACCAGCAGCACCTGGTGCCCGTCTACACGGACCTGTTTACGCGCCTCAAGAACACGGGTTTCCGCGTCATCATCGGCGTCTCCGGCCACAACGTCTCCGAGCAGATCGAGATGATTGATAACGCCCTGGAGGCCGTGACGGCTGACGGCACGTGCGCGGGCATAGGCCTCTGGGAGGTGACGCTGAGCGAGTGCGAGGAGTCCGCCACCGACCACGCGGCCAAGTGGGAGACCTCCAACATGATGTTCTTCTACCCGGACCGGGTGGACATGTCGACGCTGGGCGAGGAGGAGATCACGCTGGACATGAGCCCCCCGCACGGGATCGGCGGGTTGGACCCGCGCGAGCACGCCTCGGCCGAGGTAGGGATGCGCAACGTGCAGCTCGCTGCAGAGGCGATCGGAGAGAAGGCACGCGAACTGCTCGAGTCTCTCCCACCCGAGCACCGTGAGTTCAGCATTCCCGCCATAGAGCCGGGCCACTGGTGGATGGTCTGAGCCCGTCCGCGCCCGCGTCATGACCGGTGCGCAGGACGAACCGGGGGAGAACCGTGGAATCCGTCGGCGTGGGGATAGTGGGTGTTGGCGCCTTCGGCCGTCGCCATGCGCGCGTCTGTGCCGAGTTGGCCGAGACTCGCCTGGTGGCCGCCTGTGCACGCCGCCAGAAAAGCCTCCAGCCGATCCGGGACGGCTACGGCATCCACACCACCACCGACATCGAGGAACTGGTCCACCTGCCCGACGTTGACATGGTCATTGTCTGCACGCCGGACCACGCCCACACACAGGCAGCGGTGGCGGCGGCCCGGGCCGGCAAGCACGTCTTCGTCGAGAAGCCGATGGCGACCTCCGTGGCCGACTGCGACGAGATGATCCGGGCGGCCCGGCAGAACGGCGTGAAACTGACCGTCGGCCAGATTCTGCGCTTCGATCCCCGCTACTGGCAGGCGCACGAACGGATCGTGCGCGGGGGCCTGGGGCATCTGGTGCACATGTTCGCCCGCCGGAACAACCCCCGCCGCGCCGCCGAGCGCGCTTTCGGCCGCACCACGCCCACGTTCTGGCTCGGCGCGCACGACATAGACATGTTCCTCTGGTGCGCGCGCTCGGAAGTGAAGGCCGTCTATGCCCAGCAGAACACGCGCCTGCTGGCCGAGGAAGGCGGGCCCGACTCTGTGCTGGCCCTCCTCACCTTCGCCGACGGCACCATCGCCGCCCTCGAGACATGCTGGATACTGCCGGACGGGACGCCTTCGAGCCTGGACGCCGTCTTCGAGGCGGTGGGGACGGCAGGCTACCTGAGGGTGGACGCCTCGACGGACGGGCTGGCCGTCTACGGGCCCGAGGGCGTCGAATACCCCCGGTCCGTCTACAGCGCCGAGGTCGCCGGCCGCCTGATGGGAGCGCTTTCCGAAGAGGTCCGGTACTTCGCGCGCTGCATCTTGGAGGATGCGCCGCCGCTGGTCTCCCCCGAGGAAGGCCGAGAGGTGGTCCGCGTCGCCTGCGCGATCGAGCGATCAGCCGCCGCCGGGCAGCCGGTCGAGCCGTGAGCGTGTCGCGCGCGGGTTCCGCCGCCTCCGGGCGTTCCGGATGCGTGAACCGACCGCGTTATTCCGCGGCCCGGATGTCGAGTACCCAGTCCCGGGTGTCGGGCGCGGTGAACTCCTGGGTTCCTTCCGTCAGGGCGCCGGCGCTCGACCATTCGCCGGTGCGCGGGTCAAACCAGCGCGCTGCGGCGGGCCTCTTGAGCGCCGCGGCATCTAAGGTAACGCTCCCGCCCTTCGGCAGATAGGCGACCGCCGCTGCGGCATCGTCGGTCCGCACTGCGGCGACAAAGAGGGTCGGATCGCCCCGGCCGGGCTGCGCCACAACCAGCTCGGGGTCCGGCCGCAACCGCCACCAGGGCAGCGAATCGAAGAACCGCCTCAGGAGCGCCATGCTCCGGACTCCGGGACTGTCGAGACCCGCGCCCCAGGGAGCAACGCCTGCCCTTCTCGCATCGAACCTGAGAGCCCAGGATGATGCAGCTTGCGGCCGCAGTGAGCAAATGCGAACCCCCGTCCTCGGCCGGGTTGACGGGGGTAGAAAGCGGAGATCCAATCTGTCCCTCGGAGCTCGCGAGTGGTATAATCCTGCTGCGTAAGATGTGCGGGCTATGGGAACGAGGGTGGCGTCATGTGGCCACTATGCCGTAAGAAGGATCGCTGTCCGAGCGCAGAGCAGAAGTCCGAACGGGGGAGCTGTACTATACTAATCAGATACCTGCTTGTTGCCGTGACGTTTATGCTGTTCGGTTCCGTTGCGCTGGCTCAGGAGAATGAGCCGGCACCGCAAGCCGAGATCCTCAAAGAACTCCGCGCCCTGAGGAGGGAGGTGAAGGAGCTCACCAAGAGGGTGGAAGCGCTCGAAGCTGCACTGGCACAGGAGCAAGAGCCTGAGCTGTTGCCGGCTCGGCTGCCCTCGGGCGAATTCCGCGAACGGGGGCCGGACATTCAGGCGCTCCGCAAGATCAAGCTCCCTGAGAATCCGACGAAAGAGGAGGTCCGGGAGTACGTCCACCGGATCGTGGCAGTGTCCGCCCACCAGAACCACGCATCCTCCACCGACCCTCAAGTTTGGATGCTCCGCAAGGTCGGGCCCGAGAACGTAGACATCCTTCTGGACCAGCTCGGCTACGGTCGCTGGAGCCTGGCGCACACATACCTCACCGCCGCCATCAAGGACCTGGCGAGGAAGCAACACAAGGAGGAGATTCTGGAGTACCTTCCCGTCGAGCCCGACCTGGTCTCCGTCGTCCTGCAGCACGGCTGGGCTGCCGACGCTCGGGACGTGCTTTTCTCGGAGCTTAAGGTTCCGGGCAACTATCTGCCGCGCGAGTGGCTGCAGGCAGTTGCGAGCCTCGGGGACGCGGAAGCGCTCGCCGCCCTGAAGACCTACTTCGTCGAGGGTAGGAACCGGGACACCACCTTTGAGGTCCTGCGGATGACGCCGGGCATCGAGGACCTGGGCGGGCTTGTCGCGAA
>JAUVVP010000057.1 GCA_030604585.1 Planctomycetota bacterium
GCCCTGGACTTCTGGGCCAGTTGGTGCGAGCCCTGCCGGGAGGAACTCCCCGAGCTGCAGAAGATATACAACGATTACAAGCACAGGGATTTCCTGCTGTTGGCCGTCAATGTGGGGGAGGGCCGAGAGAAGGCCGGCGCGTTCCTGGAAGAGATGCGTCTCGACGTTCCCGTTGCGCTCGACGCGCAAGGCGCGGTCTTCGGGTCCTATTCCGCGACCAGCCTGCCCACGCTGTTGCTCATCGGCAAGGACGGAACGATCGAGGCCGTCCACGTAGGCTACGCCCCCGGCGTGGAGCGCACGGTCCGTCGCGAGATTGACAGACTGCTGGCCGGCGAATCGCTGCTCGAACAGTGAGAACGACGGGCCGGCCGGGCCCTGGCGCCCGAATCGGGAAGAACGGTCACGGGCTGAGCAGCGGGGCGGCTGCCGTCTGCAGCTCCGTGGTCTCCAGCCGGCTGATGCGCTGTTCCAGTGAGCCGACCTTCTTGCCGAGCCGGACCATGATGATCCCACCGAGCAGGACGACGACGATGAGGGCGACGCCGAGCACGAAGCCCGTGGAGACCTCCCGCGCGGGCCTTACGCCCGTCACGGCGGCCAGCTCCTCCACTTCGGCCTTTTCGTCGGGCGGGGCCGGCCGGTGGGTCGCGAAGGGATAGCGTGTCTCCGCCCCATGCGGCGGGGGGAGGATCACCTTCTTGGGCGGTTTGGTCCGCTCGGCAGGCGCGGGGTCTTCGTCTCCCTCCCGAGTGCGGAACAGCGTTCCGCGCCGGACGCGGGGCGTGGCCGGCTCGACGCCGGGACGGCTGCCGATCGGCTTGACCTTCATTTGCGGCCGATGCGCGATGTCCTGATCGGGAAGGCGCACTTGCGATTCAGCATCCGCCGTCCCCTCCTGCGGGCCGGCCTTCAGGTCCTTCGGCTTCCGGTCGGGTTTCTTCTTCTTCGCTGTCATTGTCCTCTCCGTAGCAATGATCGTCACCGGACAGCGCCCGGCGGCACGGCGTCAGCCGGCTATGTGGCGCGGCGCCACCGAAGCCCGCTCCATGGCAATGGAGCTCTGGAGGAACGCCGCGTCCATGGCCACGACCTCGTCGGCCAGCGCCCGGTAGTCCTCGGCGCCGTGGCATGTCTCATCGTAGTGCGTTATCGGCAGGCCGAAGCCCGGCGCCTCCGCCAGCCGGATGTTCTTCCTTACGACGGTCTTGAAGACCCTCGGGCCGAAATGCTGCCGTATGTCGTCCAGGATCTCCTGGGCCAGGCAGGTGCGCGCGTCGTGCATGCAGGCGATGACCCCTGTGATGCGCAAGGCCCTGTTGGCGTTGGCCTGCACCAGGCGCACCGTGCGCACCAGCTTGCCGACCCCCTGAAGGGCGAAGAACTCGGTCTGAAGGGGTATAAAGACCTCGCGGGCGGCGCACATGGCGTTCACCGTCAGGAGACCCAGCGACGGGGGCGAGTCCATCAGTATGTAGTCGAACCCGTCCGTCAATCCCGCCATGGCCTTCCGCAGGGCAAACAGCCTGTCGGGCCGGCCGGAAAGCTCAACGGAGAGCCCGGCCAGGTCTATGTTCGCGGGAACGATCTTCAATCCCCCAACTACTGTGGAACGAATGACTTCCGAGGGGCCATGCTCGCCACGGATGAGGCCGTAGAGGGACGGCTCGCCGCGTTGGGGCTCCAGGCCGAAGTGCAGCGACAGATTGGCTTGCGGGTCCACGTCCACCATCAGCACGGCCTTGCCCAGGGCGGCCAGGCAGGCGCCGAGATTGGCGGCGGTGGTTGTCTTGCCGACCCCGCCCTTCTGATTTAGGACGACAATCTTCCTCATAGCCGGGCCCGAAAGAAACAGCGCTCCCCTGCTGGATGCTCCCCTACATGAAAGGGCAGCGGACACGGCCGAATCAAGCCGAAAGGATTGAAACCACCCGACCCTTTCCGTTACCCTATCGGAGGTGTGCTGGGTAGGGCTCCTCGCGAGGGGCGGGCACACCATGAGGCGCCGCGTGCATGACTTTGCGCATAGGCGCTTTGGGACTGTCCGCGTGGGCCTGGTGGCCGGTTCTCCTGAGCCGCTGGGCGCCGGCGGCAGGCCCTGCACCGAGCAGGCCACGAGCAGAGACAGATGGCAAGAAAGCGCTCCGAAAAAGCGCGCCCGAAGCTGACGGCCATCGAGATGGCCCAGCAGCAGCGCGAGATCAGCATCAGCGAGTTCTTCACGAAGAACCGGCACCTGCTGGGCTTCGACAACCCGCGCCGGGCCCTCCTCACAACGGTCAAGGAGGCCGTGGATAACTCGCTCGATGCCTGTGAGGAGGCCGGCATCCTGCCCGAGGTCGCCGTGCGCATCGAACAGACCGACGGCGAGGACCGCTTCCGCGTGCGCGTCAGGGACAACGGGCCGGGCATCGTCAAGGCCCAGATACCCCGCATCTTCGGCAAGCTGCTCTACGGCAGCAAGTTCCACCGCCTGAAGATGAGCCGCGGCCAACAGGGCATCGGCATCAGCGCAGCGGGCATGTACGGCCACCTGACCACGGGCAAGCCGGTGACGATAACCTCAAAGACCGGCCCGAAACAGCCCGCCCACCACTACCAGGTCATCATCAACACCAAGGACAACGAGCCGAAGATCCTCAGGGAAGACATCGCCGAGTGGGACGGCGAGCAGGGAACCGAGGTCGAGATCGAACTGGAGGGCACCTTCCAGCGGGGACTGTGGAGCGTTGACGAATACCTGGAGCAGACCGCCACGGCCAACCCGCACGTCACGCTGCGCTACAAGGCGCCGGACGGCAAGGAGCGCGTCTTCGAGCGGGCCACCAAAGTGCTGCCGCAGGAGCCCCGGGAGATCAAGCCTCACCCCTACGGGATCGAGTTGGGCACGCTGATCAAGATGCTCCACGAGACCAGGAGCCGCACGCTTCAGACCTGCCTGCAGAACGATTTCTGCCGCGTCAGCAGGCGTGTGGCGCTGGAGATCTGCCAGAAAGCGGGTGTCTACGAGAACGCCCGCCCCAAACGCATCGCCCAACAGGAGGCCGACCGGCTGCTGACGGCCATCCGCGGGACCAAGCTGATGAAGCCGCCGATGGATTGCATCTCGCCCATCGGCAAAGAGCTGATGGAGGCCGGGATGCGCCAGCAGTTCGAAGCGGACTTCTACTCCTCGGTGACCCGTTCCCCCGCCGTCTACCGCGGCATCCCGTTCCTGATCGAGGCGGGGATCGCCTACGGCGGGAAGGTGAAAGAGAGCGGCCCGGCCAAGCTGATGCGGTTCGCCAACCGCGTCCCCCTGCTTTACAACACCGGCGCCTGCGCCATCACGCACGCCGTCACCAGGCTCAACTGGCGCCAGTACAGCGTGGAGCAGTCGAACGGCAGCCTGCCGACCGGTCCCCTCCTGGTATTCGTGCACATGGCCAGCCCCTGGGTGCCCTTCACCAGCGAGAGCAAGGAGGCCATCGCCCCCTACCCGGAGATCGAGAAAGAGATCGTGCTGGCCGTGCAGGAGTGCACCCGCGGCCTGAGGCGCTTCCTGAGCCGCAAGAGGCGACGGGCCGAGGAGGAGCGCAAGCGCGACTACATCCAGAAATACATCCCCCACATCGGCGAAGCCCTACAGGAGATTCTCGAGTTCAGCGACGCCGAGCGTGACAAAGTTATCGGCAAGCTGACCGACCTGCTCGAGAAGAGCCGCAAGGACTGAACCCATAGCTGATGGCTCTTCGGTGCGTATTGCCCCCCGCCGGCGCTCCTGGCCGCACCTGCCCTGCCCGAACGCGGCAGGCGAACGGAACCGGAGCGCTTCAGAACTCCTTCCAACTGTCGTCAATCCACATCATGCCGGCCAGGTCCGCGTCGGCTTCCGGGTGGGCCCCGTCCCAGTCGTCCCAGAACACGTTGGTGTCCAGCAGCACGCTGTGCTGGCCCCCCCCAACGACGGGCAGCCTGGTGCGTAGGCGGGGATTGGGCACGTAGGGCACGGCGTTGCCCAAATCCCAGGGCTCGCCGACCCAGTGGACCTGGAGCCACTCCGCGTGCTTGTCGGCGAACAGGAAGTTGCCCCCCAACGGATGGTTGTTCTCTCCGATCCAGAACCCCTTGCCCGCATCGTTCTCCCAGTAGCCGTGGACGCACTCGTCGCCGTAGATGACCCGCGACGAGCGGACATCGCGCCGCATGTGGCGTTGGAAGCGCCCGCCGTCGTAGAAGTAGCTTGGGGGACGCGGCGGCCGCTTGCCCTCGTCCTCCTCGCGCGTGGCCTTGCCGTTCGGGGCGACGAAGAAGTTGTGGCAGTTACTGAAGTCCCGTCCGCCGGGCTCGAAGGTCACGATGTCGTCCGTGGCGGGACACCGGAACAGGTAGGGCTTGGGCGCATAGGTGGGATACAGGACGGCAATCGAGGCGGAGGCGTCGGGCGAGAGCGGGTAATCGGGGCTGACGCTGCGGCGCACACTCGGCCAGTGGCCGTGGTGGTTGGACTGGTACATCTCGAACGCCATGCCCACCTGGCGCACGCGCGCCATGCACTTGACCTTGATGGCTTCCTGGCGGGCCCCCTCCAGAGCCGGCAGCAGCATGATGGCCAGTACCAGAATGATGACCAGCACCACGGCCAGCTCGATCGCCGAGAATCCCTTCCTCATTGCGCGCATCCCCCGAAGAAGTAGCTCCGCCGCGCGCGTCTTCCCCGTGCCGTCCCGCGTGAGCCGGGGTCAATGGTACTCGGCGGGCCGCCAATGTCAAGACCAAACAGGACCGGGCGTGGCGCAGCTTGCCCGCCATAGGGCGGGCGAGCCCCCCCTGGCATCTACTCAGGGGCCTTCAGCGCCCCTCTGCCAGCGGGAACAGGGCCCGGTGGTCGAGGGGGCCGCTGCCGCTTCCCAGGTTCAGGGAAGCCGCCAGCCCCGCCTGAACGGCATCGCGGGCCCATTCGACGGCGGCCGGCACCGCCATGCCCCGCGCAAGCCCCGTAGCTATGGCGGCCGCGTAGGTGCACCCGGTGCCGTGCGTATTGGCGGTCTCAACGCGCGGGCGGCTGACCTCGTAGAAGTCCCGGCCGTCGGAGAGGAGGTCTACCGGCGGGCCCTCCAGGTGGCCTCCCTTTATGAGGACCCACTCCGGCCCGAGGTCGTGAAGGCGGCGGGCCGCCTCTTTCATGGCCGAGGCACCCTTGACCTCGACGCCTGCCAATCGCTCCGCCTCCGCCAGGTTCGGAGTTACGACGGTGGCCAGCGGCAGCATCAGGTCGCGGAGCACGGCGCAGGCTTCGGGCGCCAGCAGGAGGTCCCCGCTCTGGGCGACCATTACGGGGTCAACGACCAGGGGACGGATGGCGTGGTGCTTGAGGCGGTCGGCCACGGCTTCGACGACCTCCCGGCCGGCCAGCATGCCGGTCTTGGCTGCGTCAACGCCGATGTCCTCGGCCACGGCGTCTATCTGGGCGGCGACGAACTGAGGGCTGACCTCGAATATGCCGCGCACCCCGACCGTGTTCTGGGCGGTCAGGGCCGTGATGGCCGACATGCCGAAGCCGCCCAGGGCCGTGATGGTCTTCAGGTCGGCTTGAATGCCGGCGCCGCCGCCGCTGTCGCTGCCTGCAATGGTCAGAACTCTCGGTATCATCGCTCACCCTTGCACAGGTCTTCGAGCGGCCATTCTGCGGCCGCACCGGGCTTGACATCAGCAATGGACACGACTAAGATAGCCTTCCGGGCACAGAGCAACAAGGGCAGATTCCCCTTCGATCAGGTGCTCGTGTCGGCCCGGGAAAGCATGTGTTGCCACGGTGTGAACTGGTTAGCGGCGGCTTTGCGCCGAGCGAAGCCGAGGGGCCGGTCCTTCCAGGTTGTGCGCCTCTCCTGCCAACTTCCGCGCATGGCTCCGCGACGGCACAGCGTACCCTGCCGGCCGACATCGAGCACGGAGACGATGCAATAGATGGGCCTTCTGGTGCAGAAGTTCGGCGGCAGCTCCCTGGCCACGCCGGAGAGGGTGTTGCGCGCGGCCGGGCGGGCCGTGGCGCGCTTCGACGCGGGCGACCAAGTGGTCGTGGTTTGCAGCGCGCAGGGCGACTGGACCGACAGGCTGATCGGGCTGGCGGAGGAGATCCACGCGCAGCCCAGTGCGCGCGAACTGGACATGCTGAAGGCCGTCGGCGAGCAGATGTCCATAGCGCTGATGGCCATCGCCATCCACAAGCTGGGCTACGAGGCCATCAGCCTGACCGGCCCGCAGGCAGGCATCCGGACCGACAGTTTCCATGGCAAGGCCAAGATCAGGACCATTGACACGGGCCGCCTGCGCAGGGAACTGGACGGTGGCCAGATAGTTATCGTGGCCGGCTTCCAGGGCGTGGACAGCGAGGACAACATCACCACTATAGGCCGGGGAGGCTCGGACCCGACGGCCGTCGCCCTGGCCGCCGCCCTGGGGGCCGAGCGCTGCGACATATTCACCGACGTGGACGGCGTCTACACGGCGGACCCGCGCATCGTGCCCGACGCGCGCTGGATACGCCGCATGGACTACGACGAGCTGTTGGAGCTGGCCAGCCTCGGCGCCAGGGTCATGCAGTCACGGGCCGTCGAGCTGGCCAAGCGCTTCAACGTCCCGTTCAGGGTCCGCTCGAGCTTTAACGAATCGGAGGGTACTCTGGTGACGGATCTGGCCGGCGAGATCGAATACGTTGACGTACGGGCTGCGGCGTTGGACGCCGACCAGGCGAAGATCACCATCCGCCACGTGCCCGACAGGCCCGGGACCGCCGCCACTATCTTCAGCGAGATCGCCCGCGCCACCGTTAACGTGGACATGATCGTGCAGAACGTCAGCGAACAGGGCCGCACCGACGTCAGCTTCACGGTGGGGAAGGCCGACCTGTCGCGGGCGCTCTCGGTTGCCGAGGAGCTGGCCGGCAGGCTTGGGGCAGCCAACGTGGAAAGCGACGAGAACGTCGCCAAGCTCAGCGTCATCGGCATCGGCATGCGCAGCCATTCCGGCGTGGCCGAAAGGATGTTCCGCGCCCTGGCCGCCGAGAAGATCAACATCCAGATGATCAGCACCTCCGAGATCAAGATATCGTGCGTCATCGAGGCCGCCGGCGCCGAGCAGGCGCTGCTGGCCGTGCACCGGGCCTTCGAACTGGACAAGGACGAGTCGGAGCGCTCATGAGCGATAACGCGAAGCAGATACGTATCTACGACACGACGCTGCGGGACGGCTGTCAGGCGGAGGGAGTCGTCCTGACCGTCGAGGACAAACTCGAAGTGACCCAGTGGCTGGATCAGCTGGGCCTGCACTACATCGAGGGCGGCTACGCCGGCTCCAACCCGAAAGAAGACCGGTTCTTCCGCGAAGTGCGCCGCCTGGATCTGAAGAACGCCAAGCTGGCGGCCTTCGGCATCACCCGCCGCAAGGGACGGACCGCCGACCAGGACCCGGGCATCAGGGCCATGCTGGATGCCGAAACGCCGGTCGCAACGGTCGTCGCCAAGGCCTGGGGCTACCACGTCGAGCACGTGATCCGCACCAGTGCCGACGAGAACCTCCGGATGGTCGAGGACTCGGTCGCCTGTCTCAAGGCCGCCGGCCGAGAGGTCATCTTCGACGCAGAGCACTTCTTCGATGGCCACGGAAGCGACCCCGAGTATGCCCTGAAGGTCGTCCGCGTCGCCGAACAGGCCGGGGCGGACTGCGTCGTCTTGTGCGATACCAACGGCGGCCGGCTCACCGACGAGATCGCGCGGGTCACGGCGCTCGTGGTCGAGCAGCTCGCCTGCCCGGTCGGCATCCACTGCCACAACGACAGCGGCCTGGCCGTCGCTAATTCCATCGTCGCCGTCCAGAGCGGCGCCGTCCACGTTCAAGGAACGATGAACGGACTGGGCGAGCGCACCGGCAACGCCGACCTCTGCTCGATCATCCCCATCCTCAACCTGAAGACGCCGTTCCGCGCCGTCAGCGACGAGCAGTTGCAGAAGCTGACCGAAGTGTCCCGCTTCGCCTACGAGGCGGCGAACCTGATGTACGACCCCTACCAGCCGTTCGTCGGCACCAGCGCCTTCGCCCACAAGGGCGGATTGCACGTGGACGCCATGCAGAAGGCGGACCTGGCCTACGAGCACATGGACCCCAAGCTGGTGGGCAACGAGCGGCGGCTGCTGCTGGGCGAGCTGTCCGGCCACGCCACCGTGCTGGCCAAGGTCGAGAAGTACGACCTCGCCCACGACCAGGAAGCCGTCGCCAGACTGACCGAGCGGCTCCAGGAGCTGGAGAACGAGGGATACCAGTTCGAGGCGGCGGAGGCCTCCTTCGAACTGCTCGCCAAGGAGTTGGCCGGCCACCTGCGCCACCACTTCAACGTGCAAGC
>JAUVVP010000364.1 GCA_030604585.1 Planctomycetota bacterium
CCACGCCTGACACCGGCAGAGAAAGTGCGCGTCCTCATACACCAGCGCGAAACAGAGCCTGCCCAGGAATAGACCGCGCGTTGACGGAGCAATCATCGCCCTCTTCCCGGGTCGGATGCGCGGCCGTTGTGCCTGCCGAAAAGGCCGTGAGAGATGCGTTCAGCCGCCCAGGAGTCTCCGGGCGGCGGAGCGGAGGGCGTCGGGGTCAACCGGCTTCTCGATGTAGGCGTCGGGCTCCTCGCCGAGCAGGTCGCCGACGGCGCTCCTGGTGAAGCGCACGCCGGTCCGTTTCCCGATCCCGGTCAGCATGATCACCGGGATGCCCTTAGTGGCATCGTCCTGCCTCAGCTCGCTGAAGAGCGTGAAGCCGTCCTTCTTGGGCATCTGCACGTCGAGTATGATGAGGTCGGGCCGCCAGGCCCTGGCGGCCTTCAGGCCGGCCTCCCCGTCGCGTGCCGGGACGATCTCCGTGCCCTCTTCCTCCAGAATGGCCGTCACGAACTCCAAGGCGTCCTGGTCGTCATCAACTACGAGTATTACCTTCCGCGCCATCTTGGAGGCCCTCTTCCATGGCACTGCCGCTGAGTCCCGGTTGCCCGTCTGCAACACACCGCCCGTCACGTGACCCACTAACAACGAGCAACGCTTGCCCGCCTCTGGCGGGAGCAACTGCCGTTAGTAGTGCACCTTCCCGATCTTGAACTGGAGTGCGCGTTTCATGTTGACCATCAGGACCGCGCCGGCAATCGAGAGCATCTTCGACTCCATCGTGTCGGCCCGGCTGGTGAGCACGACGGGCGCCCTGGCCCCCACCAGGAGCCCGATGAGCCTCTGGTGAGTGAAGTAGACCAGCGATTTCGCCAGCATGTTGCCGGCCTCGATGCTGGGCACCAGGAGGATGTCCGCCTGGCCGGCCACGGGACCGGTTATCCTCTTGTGTTCGGCGGCCCTCACCGAGACCGCGTTGTCCAGTGCGAACGGCCCGTCCACGGTGCAGGCGGGCACGTACTGGCTGCGGTCGGCCATCTTTGCCAGGGCGGCCGCGTCCAGCGTGGCCGGCATTGAGGGGTTCACCAGCTCCACGGCCGCCAGCACGGCCACCTTCGGCTGCATCACGCCGAACAGGCTCGCCAGATACACTGCGTTGAGCAGTATGGCCGCCTTCTGCTCCAGGTCCGGGGCGATGTTCATCGCGGCGTCGGTGATGAAGACGAGCTTGTCCTGTTCGCGCACCTCGACAATGAAGACGTGGCTCATGATGGAGCCGGTTCGCAGGCCGTACTCCTTGCTCAGCACCGCTCTGAGGAAATCGTCGGTGTGGATGTAGCCCTTCATCAGTATCTCGGCCTCTCCCGAGGAGACCAGGCCGACGGCTGCGGCGAGGGCACGGATCGGGTCCGGCTCGTGCACTATCGGCGTCCCGTCCAGCGACAGGCCCGCCGACTCGGCAGCCTCGTTTATCTCCGCTTCATCCCCCACGAGGACGGCTTCCGCGATGCTCCTCTCCCTTGCCTCGTGCACGGCCTGGACGACGGTGGGGTCCTGCGCCACGGCGACGGCCACCTTGCGCAACGGGTGCTTCTCCACGAGCCTCAACAGGGCGTCAAAATCCTTCATTTCGGTTCTTCCCCCGATAAACTGGCAAAGATCACTGTCTTGGAGGGGCGCCTCACGGCGGCCCGGCAGGTCGTACGTGTTCAGCCCGCCTGAGGCGGGCGACATAAACGCGCCCCGGAGAAGCCCCAGGACGCCCGTGGCGGACTTCCGCAACGAGGCAACTGTCCAAAAGGGAGAACCCTCGGCCGGCGGCTCCTCGGCGGGGTCAGGACGGGCGCGGCCCGCCGCATTCTACGCAGCTCGCAGGTGGGCGTCAATACGCCCGGGCCCGGCGCGGGGCGCTCGTGCTGCGGGCGGCCCTTGCAGGGCCAATGCTTTGCTGTAAACTGTCGGCCGTTCGGGTGAGTACCCCGTGTGACTTCTTCTACCGACACTGGGCGGGAGGCTGGACGATGCCGACGGTTTCCGAACAACGGGCCAGGGAGCGCTATCGTATCCTGGGAGAGGAACTTGCCGAGGCCGGGATCGACATTGACCGGGTCAAGGAAAAAGTGAAGGCCTTCGAGGTGGAGGTGCCCTCGTGGGTCTTCGGTGAGTTCGGAGGCGGACGGTTCGGCGACTACATGCCGCCGGGGCCGGCCCGCGACCGCATGGCCAAGATGCGCGACGCCGCCATGGTGCACAAGCTGACCGGCGCCTCTCCCCGAGTTGCCATCCACACCGGCTGGGACAAACCCGACGAGGTGCCCTTCGACGAGGTAGAGGCCGACCACTTCGCCGAACTGAAGGACTGCGCCCGGGAGCTGGGCGTGGACCTCGGCGCCGTCAACCCGACCCTCTTCCTGACGGGCACGCACTACGGCAGCCTCAGCTCCCCCCTGCCCGAGGTGCGGGAGATGCTGATCCGCCACTGCATCGTCTCCTGCGAGATAGCCGACAAGTACGCCCAGGGCCTGGTGACCTACTGGCTGCCGGACGGGTCCAACTACCCCGGCCAGCGGGACCTCTGGCGGCAGGAGAAGCTGGTCAGGGACGCCTTCCGCGAGATCTACGACGCCGCTTCGGACAACATACTGCACCTGATCGAGTACAAGCTCTTCGAGCCGGGCACCTACTCGACGGTCATCCCCGACGCCGGCGCGGCCACCGATATGGCGGACGCCATGGGCGAACGGGCCGGCGTGCTGGTGGACATGGGCCACCACCCATACGGGGTGAATATCGCCCAGATCGTCGCGCGGCTGATCGGCACCGGCAGGCGCGGAGGCTTCCACTTCAACACGCGCTATGCCGCCGACGACGACCACGCGGTCGAGCCGAACGTGGCCATGTACGCCATCTTTTGCGAGCTGGTCGGGGGAGGCGTCGTCTGCGCGGACGATGCGGCACGCAACTGGGCCTACATGATCGACCAGTGCTCCTCGCTGGAGAACCGCATCCGTGCCGTGCTGCACAGCATTGACTCGCTTCAGGTCTCACTGGCCAAGGCGCTGGTGCTCGACCGGAGTCGGCTCGAAGAAGCCCGGGACGGCCAGGACATCATCCCGGCCAACCGGGTCTTCCTGGACGCCTTCCTGACGGACGTCAGGCCGATCCTCCACGTGGCCCGCCTGGAGAAGGACCTGCCGCTGGACCCCGTCGTCGCGTACGACGAAGGCGGCTATCAGGCGCAGATCGAGCGGGAACGGGGGGCATGACCGGGCCCGGCGGCTCCGACGTCTGCTCAGCCTCATCCCCGGCGAACACGTCCCGGCGGCGAACCGTGTGTTTGCCAAGATCGGCTTTGGTGGATAGAATAAGAGGCCCGAGAGGTGTGACTGATACGGTTCCGCGGCGGGTCCAGAGGGTTGGGCAGGGGACACAGGGGCGTTTGAGTCGGGCCGCGGATAGGGAGGGGATGTCAGTCGGTCGGTTCATGCTGTGCC
>JAUVVP010000441.1 GCA_030604585.1 Planctomycetota bacterium
CTGCGCAACGCCGAGAAGGCCGTGGGACGGATAAGGGAGCGCCTGCGTGCCGCCTCCGCGCGGGACAAACTGGCGGCCGGTTACATGGCGGTTGACGAGCTGGATGCCGCGGAGCGGGTAATCCGCGGCACAGGCGACTCGATGCGGCGCAGCGAGCAGATGGTCCGGCTGGCGCTCCAGCATGCCGCGCGCGGTCGCTACGACGGGGCCGTGCGGGCCGTCGAGCAGGTGGAGCCGGAGTTCCTGGCCTACGCCGGCAAGGTCAAGCTGAAGGGGATCGCCGAGGCCTACTACCACACCTGGGGCAGGGACGCAGTCCAGAAGAGGATAGAGGAGCTGGAGCCTCGCGACCTTCGGGATGCCGTCCTGGCCTGCTATGCGGAGGCGTGGGCGGGTGAGAAGGGCTACGCCCGGGCCATCCGCCTTGCGCGCGCCATTGAGTTCAAGGTCACGCGGGACGATGCGCTGAGGGCCGTGGCCAGGGCTTGCCTGGGCGCGTCGGACTCCATTGAGGCCGCAGGGCCGGCCTTCGAGGTGCTGAAGCTGGTGGAGGGCCGGCTGGACCGGCTCTTCCTCCGCTCGGAGCTGGCGGCGAAGCAGGTGGAACTGGGGCTCCAGGAGGCGGCCTGGGATGCGCTCCACGCCCTGAAGGAGGACGCCGAGGAGGAGAAGCATCACTCGGCGCGGGCGGAACTGCTCGGCGAGGTGGCCGTGTCGCTGCAAAGGCTGGGGCGCGGCGAGGAAGCGCGCGATGCCGCCGCCAAGGCGATCGCGGCCGCCCTGAAGGTGGCTTGCGCCGGTTGCCGCGACGAGGTGATCGAGGACCTGTTTAAGCTCCTGTCCGGGGCCGATTACGTGGAGCTGGCCCTGGCGGCCTCGGAGCAGATGGAGTTGCCCCGCCTGCGCGCGGAGAACTTCAACCGGATGTTCGAGATCACTAAGGACCTGGCCCCCGAGCAGGCCGAGAAGCTGCTGCGCAGCGCGCTCGCTTCCGGCGTCGAGGCCCGCTCGCTCGAGCAGCGCATCAGGCTGCTGCTGCGCGTGGCGGCCAACTATCGCAAGGCGGGGCTGATGGTGACGGAGGCCGAACGCAGCATGCTCGCCAGGTCGTACGAGTCCCTGGCGGTCGCCCCGCTGCCGGAGGCCGAAGCGCCTCGGCCCGGCGCGCTGCGCCGCCCGCTGGCCATCCGCCTGGTCTACTTCGATAAGGCGGGGTGCCCCCTCTGCGAGGAGGTGAAGGCATCCTTCGAGATGCTGCGCGAGATGTTCCCCAGGCTGACCATCGAGACCTTCGACCTGGGCACCTCCGGGACGGCCACGCTTCTGAACGAGGCCATCTGCGAGGGGCTGTCCATCCCGGAGGCGCAGCGCCTTACCGCCCCGTCCATCTTCTCCTCACGCCTGGGTCTGATCGGCTCGGACATGACGCTGACGGCCATGGCGGAGCTGGCCCGCCGCGCCGAGGGCCTGGCCTCCCCGGTAGAGGTCTACGGCACGCGCAAGCAGCAGGAAAGGGCCCGGGCCAGGCTGGCCGAGACCTACGAGGAACTCGGGCTGGCCGTCGTCGTCGGGGCGGGGCTGATCGACGGCGTCAATCCCTGCGCCTTCACCGTCATCATCTTCTTCCTGGCCTACCTGGCTCACATCGGCAAGAACAGGCGGCAGGTCGCCATGGCGGGCATCATCTTCACGGCGGCCGTGTTCCTGACCTACTTCCTGGTGGGCCTGGCGATGGCCGAGCTGATCGCCGCCGCTGGGGCCTGGTATGCCTCGGTGACCAAGGTCCTTTACGGGGCGACGGCCGCCCTCGCCCTGTTAGTTGCCCTGCTGAGCTTCCGGGACGGATTGCTCTGCCTGAAGGGCCGGACCGCAGATCTGACGCTCAGCCTGCCGGACTCGCTTAAGAGCAGGATACGCCTGACCATATCGCGACGGGCCCGGCTCGGGCTGACCGTCGGGGCGACGGCGGTGCTGGGGGCCGTGGTAGCCCTCTTCGAACTGCCGTGCACGGGGCAGGTTTACCCCCTGGTCATCGTGTTCGGGCTCCACCACCTGCCGCAGTACGCGTGGGGCCCGGTTGGCTGGCTGCTGCTCTATAACCTCTGCTTCGTGGCGCCGCTGATCGTGGTCTTCGTCGCCGTTCTCTTCGGCCTTACCTCGGAGCGGCTCACCTCGGTCTTCCGCCGCCACATCGCCAAGACGAAGTTCGCCATGTCCGCCCTTTTCGCCGCCCTGGCCGGATTCATGATCGCCTACCTCGTGTAGCGCCCCGCCTCCCCCTCCCTCTCCCTCTCGCTCTCGTCCTTAGTTGATAGTTGTTCGTTGCTCGTTGTTCCCGCCTTCGCCAAGGCTGCGGCGGGCAAGCGTTGCTCGTAGAGCGTTCGCAGCCCTGTTCGAGCACACACGGGGCGGGTGTGGCGCGACATTCCCGGTCCCGCCGGACTGCCGGGGAAGCTCCCGACGGCGTGGGCCGTGGCCACCCCTCAGCCCCGGCGGGTCATCGTCACCAGCAGGACCAGGAAGAAAGGGCCGCCGAGCATGGCGGTCAGCACGCCGACGGGGAGTTCCGACGGGGGAAACATCGAGCGGGCCACCGTGTCAGCCGCCGCCAGGAACACGCCGCCCCCGAAGAAGCAGACGAGAAGCAGCACGCGGTGGTCCGGGCCGAAGATGCCACGCAGCAGGTGGGGGATGATCAGGCCCACGAAACCGATGGGACCCGCCACCGAGACTATCACGGCGGTCAGGACCGAACCGGCCAGGAAGGCCTCGGCCTGCACGGCTCCCACGTCCACCCCTCGGCCGGCGGCCATCTCCTCGCCCAGGCTGAGCTGGTTCATGGCGTTGGCTTGCATGAAGAGGACCACAAGGGCCGGCACGAACAGCGGCAGCCTGGCCTCCATCCTGC
>JAUVVP010000076.1 GCA_030604585.1 Planctomycetota bacterium
CCGGGCACATCAGAACTTCCTTGTCGGCTTCGCCGTCGCGCTGATGGGCGCCGCCGTCTTCTGGTCGCTTTCGCGCGGCGGCATCCTCTCGATGATGCTGGCCTTCGCCGGCGTCCTCGTCGCCGTCGCCGCCACGAGCGTGGGACGCAGGAAGGGGCTCTACGTCGCGGCGGTGGCCGTCGTCATCGTCGGATGGGTGACCTACCTCGGATGGGAGCCGGTCGTCAGACGCCTCGCCACGCTGGAAGACGTGGCCCTGCAGCCGCGCGCCACCTGGCGCTGGCAGATGTTCACCGACGCATGCCGCATGGGACTGGACTTCCCGTTGCTCGGCACCGGGGCGGGCACGTTCCTGTCCGCCTATCCCTCTTACCGCTCGCTGCCGACCAGGGCCGTCTCCGATAGCCCCCACGACGAATATGCCCACGTCTTCGCGGAGGCCGGCGTCACCGGCCTCCTCATCCTCGCGCTCGCCATGGGACTGCTCTACACGACCGTGATCCGTGGGCTTGCAACCCGCAGGAATCCCTATGCCCGGGGCTTCCTGGCCGGCGGCCTCGGCGCGCTGCTGGTGGTCAGCTTCCACTCCATTGTGGACTTCCCCATGCGCACTCCGGCGATTGCTGCCACCGTGGCCGTGACGGCCGCGCTTCTGTGGCGGGCCGCGCGCATCGAGTCGAACAGCAGGAAGAACTCGGGACGCCGGCCCGAGGGGAATCCGGAGGACCCGCCCGAGGCGCGCGACGCGCACCAGGCCAGGGAGAACCGTCTGGCGCTCGAACGCCTCCAGCGTGGGCTGGTGGCGCTCGTCGGCGTGGGCATCGTGTGGGTGGTGGCCGGCGGCCTCGCCCTCGACCCCCTTCGCGGCCAGCTCGAAGGGCGCCTCATCCGCCGCGCTCGGGAGCACGTCGCCTGGAACGCCGACAGCACGCTGGCCCTCGTCGAAGCCTCCGAGCGCAGCCTGCGCCGGCACTCAGCGGGTGACGCCCGGCTCCACGCCGAGCTGGCGGACCTGGCCGACGCCGCGGCCGAAGCCGTTACGGACCCCGTGCGGAGGCTCGAACTCGCCGACAAATCCCTGGCGCTCCGCATGGCCGCCGCGCGAGCGGAGCCCCTGAACGCCTGGCATCCGTTCCACGCTGCCGTGCACTACATGACCTTTCAGCGCCCTGACCTGGCCTGGGCCCAGGCGCAGCGCGCCTGCCGCCTGCTGCCTAACGACCCCTGGGTCCGCGCCTACCTCGCCGACGCCTTTCGCGCCTACGTCGGCCCGGAAGCCGCCCGGCCCTATCTGGAGGAAGCAGAGCGCCTGGCCGAGACCAGGCTCATCGAAACCGCCAACCCCCTGATCGCCCAAGTCCGCAAAAGACTCGACGAGGAATCCGCAGCAGAATGATCTGCGGGCGTGCCCCGATCCCGCAGTTGCGGGACGAGGGGCACTCGCCCACTAACACCTGACAACGAGCAACTAACAACGAGCAACTAACAACTGTCCGTTCCCTTGAACATCACCGACATCCACTCGCACCTTCTGCCCGGGCTCGACGACGGCCCGCGCGCGCTGGACGAGTCCCTGCGCATGTGCGCCCTCTACGTCGCCCACGGCGTCACGACCGTCGTCGCCACCCCGCACATGGCCGACTACCGCTTCGGCGTGACATGCGAGGCCGTCCGCCGCGGGGTAGGGGAGCTGTCGGACGCCTGCCGCCGGCGCGGAATCGACCTGGAAATCCTGCCCGGCGCCGACGTCCGCCTCCAGCCCGAACTGCTCGAAATGCTCGACGCCGGCGAACTGCTCACCCTCGCTGATGGGGGTAGGAGATGGTCCCAGAATCCCGTTCGTGACGAGGGCGAGCGAGAAGTCCGAGAGCAAGGCGGCAGGTGCGAAACGCCCGGAGGCGTGGCGTACTGTCACGTCGAGGACGTTCTGCGCCGACAACGCGGCGATCGCGCTTCGCAGCCGGCCGCAGTAGATCGGGCTCCTGGGACCGTCTCTAAGTATCTGCTGCTCGAACTCCCGTTGCAGGCCGTGCCCCTCATAGACGACCTCGTGGACGACCTGCGTGCACGGGGCGTGACCCCCGTCCTCAGTCACCCTGAGCGGAATCCGGCGCTCTGGCGCAGGCCCGACCGGCTGGCGGAACTGGTCGAGCGCGGCTGCCTCGCGCAGATAACCGGCGCGTCCCTGCTGGGCCATTTCGGCTCCGTGCCCCGGCGCACCGCCCGGCGCTTCCTCGAGTCCGGCATCGCCCACGTCGTCGCAAGCGACGCCCACGGCGCGGCCGGCCGCCGCCGCCCCGAGTTCAAGCGCGTCACCGAAGCCCTCATCACGATGCTCGGAGAAGCCGCCGCCAGCCGCCTCCTCGAAACGAACCCGGCCAACATCATCCGCGGCGAACCACTCGGAATCCCGCTCCCAACCCCAACCCTCGAAACCCGAAATGCCTAACCCAGCGAAAACCGGGACTGGCAACGGCTCCGCCGGTGCCTGTAGCCGGAGTTTCGCTGGGGTGGCCAGGCGCCTAGTGCTTAGCCCGCCGAACCCACGGCGACCGCCAGCCGCTTCCGTTTCTTCAATTCATCACTTATCATTCCTAATTCATCACTGGCGTCCATGACCCCCTACGGCCCAATCTTCGTCCTCGCCGTCGCGACCGGCTTCGCCTTCACCTTGCTAGTCCGGTGGGGCGCCCGCCGGCTGGGCGTCGTCGACGCCCCCGACGGCTTCCGCAAGGTCCACGCCCGCGCCATCCCCCTGCTGGGCGGGGTCGCCATCTTCGCTGCCTTCTTCCTGTCTCTGCTCGTATGCCATCGCCTGACCCATGACCCGCTCCTGGGGGCCTGCCTCGTCGGCGCCGACTTCTGGGCGCTCCTCGGCGGCGCAACCATCGTCCTCCTGGCCGGCGTCTGGGACGATGTCTGGGGCCTGCGCGCACGCTGGAAGCTCCTCATCCTCGGACTCGTCTCCGTCGCCATGTACGCCTCCGGCTACCGCATCGGCGGCCTCAGCAACCCCTTCGGCGCGCCCATTGACCTCGGCCTCCTTGCCGTGCCGCTCACCGTCCTCTGGTTCCTCGGCTGCATGAACGCCATCAACCTCATAGACGGCCTGGACGGCCTCGCCGCCGGCGTCACCGTCTTCGCCGCTGCCACGATCTTCGCACTCGGCGTCCTGTTCGGCAACACCTCCGCCGCGCTGCTCGCCATCGCCCTGGCCGGCGCCGCCATCGGGTTCCTGCTGCTTAACTTCCACCCCGCGTCCATCTATCTCGGCGACTCCGGCAGCCTGCTGCTCGGATTCCTGCTCGCCTGCATCGGCCTGCGCAGCGCCCAGAAGAGCACCATGGTCGTCGCCCTCCTCATCCCCGTCATCGCCCTCGGCCTGCCCATCATGGACACCGCCCTCGCCATCCTCAGGCGGTGGTCGAAGGCGCTGCCCTTCGTGGCCGGCGACCGACAGCACATCCACCACAAGCTCCTGGAACTCGGCTTCACACACCGCACCGCCGTGCTGATGATGTACGCCGCCTGCCTGCTGCTCTGCGGACTGGCGCTGCTAACGACCGCCGCCAACAGCCGGCAGAACGCCGCCTTGCTCGCCGTCATGGGATTGGGGACGTTCCTGATCGTCCGCGTGATCGGCAGGCACGAGATAAAGCTCGTCAAGACGCGCCTGACGCGTTACTTCGAGCGCAGGAGGCGGGGCATGCAATGCCGCGCGGCCGGCAACGTCGCCTCGACCGAAATGCGCCAGGCCGAGACCGTAGCCGACATGTGGGACATCTTCTCGCACGCCGCCCGGCGCATGGACCTCGACCGCGCCGAGATGTCCCTGTTCGGCCCCGCCGGCCCGCGCAGGGGCCTGGGCCAAGCGGGCCGGCGCCTCTACCTGTGGGGGAGCGACGGTCAGGATCGGCGCGACGACGACGTCCTCTGGTCCGTTGTGGTCCCCCTGCAAGCCAACGGCCTCCGCGTAGGCAGCCTGGAAGTAAGGAAGGCCACCAACGGCCACCCCCTCGGCCCCGAAATCCCCGAAACCTTGGACCTCCTAGCCCGCGCCCTGGCCCACAACCTCATCCGCCTCCAGGCGGAATCCATGCCGGTCGAACAATTGGTCCAGATTCGCCTTTGGTAGGAGCCTCATGGACTCGAAACCTTTACCCGCCGAAGCCTCGGCGAAGGCGGGCCAAACCCGAGACTCGACACTGGCGGCACCGGCCGCCCCGCTGGGCGCCGCCCCGGAGCCGCCCCTAACGACTCGCGTCGTCAAAGGCGTCGCCTGGGTCTTCGCCGGCAAGGTCGTCGGCCGGGGCACGCAGTTGGTCAAGCTCGTCGTCCTGGCGCGGCTGCTCACGCCCGAGGACTTCGGCCTCTTCGGCATCGTCATGCTGGCCATAGCCACGGTCAATACGTTCACCCAGACCGGCTTCAACACGGCCCTCATCCAGCGCAAGGACAACATAGAGGACTACCTGGACACGGCCTGGACCGTTCAGGTCATCCGCGGCCTCGTCCTTGCGGCCATGCTGTTTGCTATCGCCCCCGTCGTCGGCTGGTTCTTCGAGGAGCCCCGCGCCGTGCCGTTGCTGCGGGTGATGTGCATCTCCGTCGCATTGGGCGGCTTCGTCAACATCGGCATCATCTACTTTCGTAAGGAACTCGAATTCCACAAGCAGTTCGTCTACAACCTGGTGCCTGCCGTGCTGTCTCTTGTCGTCGGGGTGATCCTCGCCTATCGCCTTCGCTCCGTCTGGGCCCTCGTCTGGGCCGGCATGGCCACCGCCGCCACACGCTGCATCTTGTCCTACGTCATCCACGCATACCGACCACGGGGGCGCTTCGATTGGCCCCGGGCCGCTGAGCTCTTCCGCTTTGGTCGCTGGATGCTTGCGATCTCGGTGGTGCAGTTCCTGGCCATGCACGGAGACCGGGTTGTGCTGGCGAAACTGCTCGGCGCAAGTGTCCTTGGGGCGTACAGCCTCGCCTTCACGTTTGCAGGGCTGCCGGCATCAGAGATAAGGAGCTTGACTGATGTCGTCATGATGCCTGCGTACGCGAAGGTGCAACATCGCAAGCGCAAACTCGGGCGTGGCTTTCTCGACGTGTTTGAACTAGTCTTGTCGCTGGCTTTACCCCTGGCGGTCTTCATGGTGCTTGCTGCGCCGGAGATCGTGTTGGGTGTGCTCGGACCCAAATGGGGAAGGGCTATCGGTCCCCTGCGTATTCTGGCGGTTGCGGGCCTCTTCCGGGCTGTGATCGGAACAAGCGGCCCGCTCTTTGTCGGCACCGGCCACCCGCACCTGCAGTTCTACAAGAGCATCACGCGGGCAGTCGTTACGCTTGGCACCATTTACCCGCTGACGATGCTATGGGGAGCAGAGGGCACGGCCGTCGCAGCTCTTCTTGGAGTAGCGGCCCTTACGCCGATGTTCTTCTGGGTGGTCCAGATTA
The DNA here is from genome assembly GCA_030604585.1 of Planctomycetota bacterium. Classification (GTDB taxonomy): domain Bacteria; phylum Planctomycetota; class Brocadiia; order SM23-32; family SM23-32; genus JAUVVP01. The sequence goes on from JAUVVP010000076.1 coordinate 5,452, forward strand.
GCGGGGTCCAGGTAACACAGATCGCCGGTCGGTCGGTACCGGGGGTTGTGCTGTCGGCCTGCGTACTCGTCGCCGTTCTGGCAGGGAAGCTCCTTCCGGCTTTCCATGCCATGGTTGAGCTAGTCTTGCTTCTCGCTTTGTGCGGGCTTCTTACCTCCGTGGCCGTCCTGGGAATGGGGATCTTCCAGAACAGAGGTCCCTACTACCTTGGCGTTCGGGCGTGGGCAACATTGCGGCGGTGATTATGCGTCTCGAGTCGTCCGACAAGGTTGAACAGCAGATGGCATTGCGGCAAGAGGATTGCAGGCGCATGGGAATCCTGATTACCTTGGGTAGCTTCCAGAACAAAGGCGCGGAAGCGCTCATTTTGACCGCACGTCGCTTCCTGCGTGAGCGTTTCCCTTCCTGCGAGTTATTCGCGCCTAGTTGTGACCCTAGCTCACAGCAGCGCGTGCGTTCCGAGGACATTCGAGCGGTTGCGATTCCGACCGGGAGGCACCGTCTGAGGAAACTCGCCGACCTGGTGCGCTCTTACCTGGGTCTCGGCAACACTAATCTCCGCCGCTGGCTCGAGCACGATTTGCCGCCGCTGCGTGGCGTAGTCGATATAAGTGGCTTTGCGTATGGAGATCAGTGGGGTTGGCGCCGTACGGCTCACGGTTGGTGGTTCTATAGTGCAATAGATTCCATGGGAGCCGCGGTCGTGTTCTTGCCTCAGGCCTGGGGTGCATTCACCGGTTTCAAAATCCGCCTGGCTGCTTGCCAGCTACTGAAGCGTGCTACCCTCGTGTACGCCCGTGATCGCGAGTCTTACCAGGCCCTCGCTGATTTGAACGCTATTCCCGATGATCGGCTGCGCATGGCGCCGGACATCGCGTTCCATTTCCGCGGCGATCCTCCTGAAACCGGTAAGCGCATACTCACTGAATCGGGGATCCCTGTTGGGAAGCAGCCCATTCTGGCCCTAACTCCCAACATGCGCGCTTTCGAGCGCTCGGGCAACCTGGATGGGTCGGGCAGTCCGTACTTGGACTTCCTGTGTCATGTCGTGCGGGACACAGTCGGGTCTACAGACTGCCTCGTTGTCCTTGTGCCTCACGAGACAAAGCCGTCCGGACATGCCAGAGACGACTGCTGGCTGACGCGGCGTATTCGCGAAGACACGGGCTTGGCGGACAGGGTTTTTGCGCTGGAAGGTGAGCACACGGCCGCCCAGCTTAAGTCCATCATTGCGAATGCCGATTTCCTTGTCGGTTCTCGGTACCATTCTCTCATCGCGGCCCTTTCGCACAGGGTGCCTGCGGTCGCGATCGGTTGGTCTCACAAGTACGCTCAGTTGATGCGCAGCGTTGGCCTTGGGGAATTTGTTGCGGACGTGAGAGACTTCGACCCCACGCGGGCCCTCGCCATGGTGAAGCGAGGCTGGGCCGAGAGAGACGCTTTGCGCGCCCAGTTGGTCTCTGCTGTGCCGGAGCTTGAGAAAGCAAGCTGGCAAGCCCTCGAAGCGATGGCGGGTTGCCTGGCCACAGGGATGTCATCACATGCTGAGTGATATCACTGACATCGTCTCGGAAGGCCTCTGTTGTGGATGCGGCACGTGTGTGGCCGTATGTCCGACGGATGCCATCAGCATGACGGAAACGCCATTCGGAGCACTTGTCGCGCGGGTGAGCGAGACCGATTGCAGCAGCTGCGGGCTCTGTCTCCAGGTATGCCCCGGCGCTGGACTGCCCGATGGACTACTCGATCCCCGGGTCGACCCGTTCAAAGGCGAGATGCTGGCCGCTTTCACGGGCCATGCTCACGCCAAGGCTCTGCGCAAGGAGGCGCAGAGCGGAGGCGTTGTGTCGGCCCTGTTGCGCTACCTACTCGACACGGGTCGCATCGAACAAGCCTTGGTCACGCAGATGCCTGAGGACGGCAGTCTGCGGCCGCATCCCGTGTTGGCGCGGGATGAGGACGCGATTGGGCGCGCGTGCGGATCGAAGTACTGCCCTGTGCCCTTGAATGTCGACCTGCAGCAGGTCAACCACATGACGGCTTTTGTGGGTCTTCCCTGCCAC
>JAUVVP010000089.1 GCA_030604585.1 Planctomycetota bacterium
CGGGCTGTTGGGCGGCACGCATCCGGCAGCGATGAGCATGGCAGAGCTGGCCGCCGTCAGGCTCCACGCCGCCGTCGGGGCAGTCGCGGGCGTGCTGGCCGTGGTGGCGATGGCCTTCTTGTTCTGGCGGCCCGGCAACCATTATGCCCAGTTTCATGTCATACTGGCTGCGTTCGGCGTAGCTCTCGGCCTGGTGGTCGCCCATGAGGCCGGCCGAGAGGGTCTCAGGGCGGGCCGATTGGGCTGGGGCGTGCTGGTCTCCTCCGTCTTCTTCACCATCACCACGATGATCGGCTTCTGTCTTGCCCCGTGGCCGGCGCTTTCGCGTCTTGCCCTTCAGCTTCCCGTCTCCTTGTTCGTGGTGCTGTTCCCGGCAGCCTTTGCCGCGGTGCTGTTCGTGCGGGTGGGGCTGAGGGGCGGCGGCAAGGGGCCGCGGGCAATGCTCGAGAGCCGCACAAAGACCCACCATACCAACATGATCCTCGCCGCCGATGAGGGAGAACGGCCCGCGCCCCTTCCCGACGAGCCGGCGCCGGCGGAAGGCGAAGGCTCCCCGGCCGAAGGTGAGGAGGGCGAGCCGCCCGAGCCCGAGGAATCATCCGAAGAGCAGTAGGCTTACCACCCACCGCCACGCCCACCCTATCCGCCCCGGCACTCCGGTGCATCGCCACCGGGCCTCGTCTGTAGGTGATGGGTGCGAGGAATCTCGTCGCTTCAGTCTCACCGGCTCCGTCGAAATGTGCCGCGAGCGCCTGGAAGAAGGGGCCAGACCCTGTCGATCAATGAGCTTCGCGCTGGCAAGGGAAGCAGTCTTCGGAGAGTCGTCCTCGTCCTCGTCCTCGTCGTCGTCCTCGAAGCCGTTGTTCTCGCAGGGATTATGAGGACGATGTTGTAGAGCAGACACTCTTGTCTGCTGAAGCCGCCTCCGGCGGCTCCTCAGGCTGGAGAGCCTGAGCTACATGGGCTGAGGACGAGGCGTTTCTTCTGCTGCGCAAACGTCAGCAAAGGATCTGACCCCCTTTTCTCCTCACGCGCCAGGCAGGCGACCTTGGGGGGATTGATTGGCGCCGCCGGGGGCATTAGAATGGAGATGGATGAAGGCGCCGAGGCTGCGAAGCCAAGCCCACGGCAGGAACATAGGCCATGAAGAGAGTAGAGCACGTGGGAACCGTCGTCGCGATAGACGGGGCGAAGGCGCTTGTCCAGCTCAAGCCTGACGAGTCCTGTGGGGCGGGCTTTCGGTGCGCCTGCTGCGTGTCCGTGCGGTCCCAGGGCCGCCAGATAGAGGTGGACGGGGCCGAGCTGGAGGAAGGCGACTTCGTCTGCATATCCGTCCCCGTTTACACGGCGTATCTGAGCACGCTCGTCATCTTTGTGCTGCCCATAGTGTTGCTGATAGCAGGCGGGGCGGTGGGCTGGCTGGTTGAGGGACGAACGGTCGCCCACGACATGTCGATCATCATCGGCATGGCGTGCGGGTTCGCGCTCGCCGTTCTGGTGGCGATCATTGTGAACCGCAGGATGGCCGCCGGCGGCGCCATCGAAGTGCGACGGCTGAAGCGGACAGAGCCCTGAAGGGCAGCAGCCGCGACCGGGCAGCGCCTTTGACAACGTCGGTGCCCGGTGGTATATACTCTGCCCGTGTTGCGCTCGCAGCGTTCTTGTCAGGTCCTGTGCGCGCCGGGTGCGGCTCCGCGTGGAAAGGTGCTGCGTCGGATTCGGGGGGTTGTCGCAAGCGGGCAGACGTTGCAGTGGCATAGGTTTTGCGCATCAGCTACCATCGCCCACGTGGACAGGCCCTCCGGGGGGGACGGATGCAGCGCTCTTGCCTGAGCCCCGGGGGGTGCCACACGTTCGTCGGGGAAGGACGATGTCCGTGCCCATCGTGCAGAGTCTGAGCAGACTGCCGGCACCGCCAGCCGCGCTGGCCCTGGACGGGGCGTCGACGCTGGCGGGGGTGCCGGCCTCGCTCATCTGGGCCATCGCGATCCTGACTTTCGGCATCTTGCTGATGGTGTGCGTGCTGCTGCTGCTGAAGCGGGAATCCGAGCCCGTGTTGCCCTGGGGCCAGGGCGCAGGAGCCGACAGAGGGCGACACCTGCAGCACTTGAACCGGCTGCTGCGTGCCATCAGGGCCATCAACAGCCTGATACTGGCGGAGCGCGACGGCAGCAAGCTGCTCGAGAAGGCGTGCCGCTCTCTGACCACTACCAGGGGCTACCGCATGGCCTGGATAGGCCTGATCGAAGAAGGCACCAAGCGCGTCGATCCCGTCACCCAGGCCGGCTTCGAGAATGGATATCTGGAGCAGATCACCGTGACCTGGGACGATGCGCCGACCGGCCAGGGGCCGACCGGCCGGGCGCTGAAGACCGGCGAACCCTCGGTGATGCGCGACATCCAGAGCGCGGTCGAGTTCGAGCCCTGGCGGGAGCAGGCCCTGGAGCGGGGTTACCGCTCCTCTGCCGCGCTGCCCCTCAGGTTCGAGGGCAACGTCCTGGGCGCTCTGAACGTCTACTCCGAGATGCCCGATGCGTTCGATATCGAGGAGGTGGGCCTGCTTCAGGAAGTGGCGGACCACCTGGCCTACGCGCTGGGTTCGATCCGCCTCGAGGCAGAGCTTGCCGAGGCCAGACGGGAAACCGAGCAGTGGCGGCACATCGGGTCCGCCTTAGAGCGCGCTTCGGTGGGCATCATCGTCACCGACGGCGAGGGCATCATCACGGGCATCAATCGGCGCATGATGGGGTTCCTGAACGGCTACGAGACGCCCGAGGAGGTGATCAACCGGGTGCGGATGGCCACTCTGGACATTTTCAGTGAAGCGGCCGCGCGGGCCTGCCTCGACGAACTGCTCGCAAGAGGCCGGCCGGTCCGCTTTGAATGCCATCCGCCCGGCGCGGATGGCCGGCCCCGCACGTTGTCGTGTCGCGGCCTGCCGCTGCTCGGAGAGGGGGCTGGACCGAAGGAAGCGGTCTGGATGGTTGAAGAGGCCGGCCACAGGCCGGCTCCGAGCGTAGGCACGGGCCGTATGCCGTAGCGGCGGCCCATGCTGGCACGGGGCCACGCGAGAGCCGCCGAAGCCGTCCCGCAGGAGCGGGCGGCGGCCGCTGTTGCGGCCATAACGTCTGGTGCGGTCTGTCGGAAGTCTGCTGCCGCAGGGGGAGCAGGCCGTACCTTTTTGATACAGTCTCCGTTCGGTCCCTGTTCGACTTCCGTCGGAGGAAGACATGAGAGACGCGGGTTCTTTGGATGTGCAGGTCTCTGAGGAGGCGGAGAGGAAGGCCCGAAAGCTCTTCCTGGGTTCGCTGGTTCTCAGCGTGCTCATCGTGGTCCACATCGTCTACCTGGCAGAAAGGGGGGGCGGCCTGCTGGCCACCATCAGTACTTTCCTGCCTGCCGTGCTGCTCTGGTCGCTGGCGATGACGGGCTATGCCTTCTACATGCTCTACAGCATCGCGGAGCAAAGGGCGGCACGGCTCAGCAAGGCGTTCACCGACTTCAGCACGGGGGTCTTTACGCTTGCCTACCTGAAGTCCTGCCTGCTGCAGGAGCACAAGCGGGCCCAGGAACTGGGTACCTTTGCGGCAGTCCTCTACGTGGACATGGTCAACCTGGAGAGGGTGAACCGGGACTTCGGTCACGCCGTCGGCGACATCGTTCTGAAGGCCGTCGCCCAGGTGATCGAGGGCAACGTCCGTCGCGGGGACATCGTGGGCCGGGTCGGTGGGGACGAGTTCCTGGTCATCATGCCGGAAACGACCGCCGAGGAGGCACAGGGCGTCGTGCAGGGCATCCGGCGGATCATCAAGGCCTATCGGCTCGATCTGGGCAAGCGCGGCGTGATAGACTTCCTCGGCTGCAAGACCGGCCTGGCCATCTTCCCGGCTGAGGGTGCCAGCCCCGAGGACCTGGTGGCCGCCGCCCGCGAGAAGCTGGACGGCTCTTCGTCCGCCAAGTAAAGGGCGGGGCGCGCCGCCTCCGGCAGGTGAGGCGGTTGGTTCAGCCGCGACGTCTGCGCAGCAGATGCCAGGCCACGCCGCCCGCCACCGCCCCCGCGACGAACGCCAGCAGCGGCACCACGAAGCGCGGCAGCTCCGGCGTCCAGAGCAGGACCTGGAAGGTGGCCGTCTCGACGTTCTGGAAGAGCACGATCAGCACCAGCACAACCACGGCGAGCACGGCCACCCACCTTGCGCGTCGCAGCCAGTTCGCACGCGCCTTGGGGCCGCCGCCCGATGCGTCGGGTCCTCTGCCTCTCGTTGCCACCGCTTTCAGTTCTCCTGTTCGGACGCTGTTGGGTCTATTTGCCCGCCGCTCGGTCCCTGCCCCGCCCCGTCCACCTCCAGGTCGAGCATGTGGCCCAGTTTCTGCTTCTTGGTCAGCAGGTAGCGCAGGTTCTCCTGGCACGGCGGCACCTCAATCGGGATGCGTTCCACTATCTCGAGGCCGTAGCCGCTCAGGGCGTGGAACTTGCGCGGGTTGTTGGAGATGAGGCGCATCCTGCGCACGCCCAGGTGGCGTAGTATCTGCGCCCCGACGCCGTACTCGCGCTTGTCCGCCGGGAAGCCGAGCTGTTTGTTCGCCTCCACGGTGTCCAGTCCGTCGTCCTGCAGCGCGTAGGCATGGAGCTTGTTCTCCAGGCCGATGCCGCGGCCCTCCTGGCGCATGTAGAGCACCAGGCCGCGCCCTTCCCGCTGGACCATCTCCAGAGCCATCTCGAGCTGCTCGCCGCAGTCGCAGCGCGTCGAATGGAGCACGTCGCCGGTGAAGCACTCGTCGTGCACCCGCACCATGACCGGCTCCTCGATCGGCTCGGCGGGCGTGTCGTCCGCCGTGCCGATGTCGCCGCAGCAGACGGCCACGTGCTCCTTCTGGTCCACCATGGACCGGTAGAAGTGCACTTTGAACTGCCCGTAGCGCGTCGGCAGGTCCACGCAGACGCGCTTCTGGACCAGGTATTCGGACTGGTGGCGGTGGCGGATCTGCTCGGCGATGGAGCAGATGGCAAACCCGAACCGCTCGGCCATCGCGGACAGTTCGGGCAGCTTGGCCATGCTGCCGTCCTCGTTCATCACCTCGCACAGGACGGCGGCCGGCTTCGTGCCCGCCAGGCGCGCCAGGTCCACGGCGGCCTCCGTATGCCCTGCGCGCACCAGCGTGCCGCCCGGGCGCGCCAGCAGCGGCATGACGTGGCCCGGCCGGACCAGGTCCTCCGGTCCGGCCTCGTCGGCGATGATCGTCCGTATCGTTCGGGCCCGGTCGTGCGCGCTCACGCCGGTCGTTATCCCCTCGCGGGCGTCAACGGTCACGGTGAACGGCGTGCCGAAGGCGCTGCGGTTCTCCTGGACCATCGGGGGCAACTCGAGCCTGGCCGCCAGCTCCGCGCCGATGGCCACGCACAGGAAGCCGCGGGCGTTGTTCAGCAGGAAGGCTATGGCCTGGGGCGTAACGTGCTCGGCCGCCAGGCAGAGGTCGCCCTCGTTCTCCCGGTCCTCATCGTCCACCAGGATAACGAACTCCCCCCGCCGCAACGCCTCCACCGCCGATGGTATGTCCCTGAAGGCAGACTCGCTGTGTCGTTCCTGAGACATGCTCGAGGACGGGTTGCAGGTGTGGTGTGACGTCACCGCGCGGCGGCCCCCCCCTGCTCTCAGGCACCGCGGCGGCACGTTCTGCTGAACCATTCTACAAAGTCCGCTATGCCCTGTCCAATCGGGAAGCGCGGCTCGTAGCCGAGCAGGCGGCGCGCCTTCGATATGTCCGCATAGGTCACCGGCACGTCCCCCGGCTGGTCCGGCAGCCTCTCAATACGCGCCTGCTTGCCGAGGCACTCCTCGATCAGCTCTATCAACCGGTGCAGCTCGACGGGCTCGGAGTTGCCCAGGTTGATGATCTCGAAGTCCAGCGGCGCCTCCAGGGCAGCCATAATGCCGTCCACCACGTCGCTGTAGTAGGTGTAGTCCCGCCGGCTGGTGCCGTCCCCGTAGACGGGTATGGGCTCGCCGTTCGCTATCAGCCGCGTGAACTTGTGGATGGCCAGGTCCGGCCTCTGGCGGGGGCCGTAGACCGTGAAGAACCGGAGGCAGACGACCGGCAGCCCGTACAGGTGGTGGTAGACGTGGCAGAGCAGCTCGCCCGCGCGCTTGGTGGCCGCATAGGGCGAGATGGGCTGCGTTATGGGGTCGTCCTCGCTGAAGGGGACCTTGCTGTTGATGCCGTAGACGGACGAGCTGGAGCCGAAGATGAACTTCTCGACGCCGTCCGCCAGACGCGCCGCCTCCAGCAGGTTCACCGTGCCTTCGCAGTTGACCTGCTGATAGAGGGCGGGCTGCTCGATGGAGGGGCGCACGCCGGCACGGGCCGCCAGGTGGACGACGGCGCGCACGTCGTCCCGCGCCAGCAGGGAGCGGCAGAGCTCCGCGTCGCGGATGTCGCCTTCGACCAGGTCCACCCGGCCGCTGGCCAGGGCGTCGGCGATGTTCGCGCGCTTGACCTGGGGGGAGTAGAGATCATCGAAGTTGTCCAGGCAGACCGCCCGCCCGCCCCCCTCGACGAGGCGGTCCAACAGGTGGCTGCCTATGAAGCCCGCCCCCCCGGTAACCAGAACCCTCATGCTCCATCCCTCCCCGGAGTCGTTCAGAATCTACCACGACGGCACGACGGACACAACGGGAGGAGGAGAACATGGACACAGATGAACCCAGATTCACACAGATGGAGAACACGCGGAGGTGCCGCGTGTAGCGCCCAAGAATCGGGACAGTCACCATTTTCCGAGTTGTATCCTATTTGGCAGGATGACCTTACGCAGTCGAAAAAAGGTGACTGTCCCGATTTTTCAGAAGCTGGCGGGCGTGTAGATGCTGCGGAAGGTGTGGACTCGGAGCATGTTGCCGGTGGTGTAGGCCACGCAGACGACCACGTGGGCCGACGCACCGCTGGCATTGACGGGGTAGAACTGCACCGTGTAGTAGAAGCCGGGATAGTAGGGATGCTCGCGCGCTACGGTCACCGGCGTGCCGGGGCGGTGCCGTACGATCTCGGTCCCGCCCAGCCCGCGATCGGGCTCTCCGTTATTGTCAAAATCGTCGAGAGCAAATATCCCCAGGTCGCTCACCCCATCGTATCGCATCCATTCCTCGTCTATCACGATGTAGCCCTGTACGGGCGCACCGTCGTTGGGGCCGTCCAGGTCCTGCGGCAGGTTGGCGGGGTCACCCTTGACCGGTATCTCGGCCATCTC